>NZ_JAUBOJ010000011.1:10900-44957 GCF_036700185.1 Microcoleus sp. BM001215392
GGATTTGTCGCAGAGTTGGGAATTTCGGAAATTGTGGGATTTTTGGCTTCTGTTGTTGGGGAATTTTTCGTTTTTGTCTGGGTCGGAGTTGCTGTGGAATTGGGAATTTCGGAAATTGTGGGATTTTTGGTTTCAACTACGGAAGATTTTTCGTTTTTTGTGTCAGCCGGAGTTGTCACGAAATTGGGAATTTCGGAAATTGTGGGATTTTTGGTTTCAACTACGGGGGATTCTTCTAATTTTATTTCAGTCGGATTTGTGGCGCAGTTGCAAATCTCGGAAACAGTCGAGTTTTTGGTTTCGGTTACTGGGGAATTCTCGATTTTTGTCTCAGTCGGAGTTGTTATGGAATTCGGAATTTCGGAAATTGCGGTTTTTTTGGTTTCAACTACGGGAGATGTTTCTGTTTTTGTTTCAACAGGATTTGTTATGGAAGCAGTATCTACTTTTTTTTCTGCTAATTTAGTCTCGGTTTCGGGTGTGGCGTCAGCTATTAATTTTTGCTCTTTGTCTGGTATGCTGGAATCTAAGAGGTTATCTAAGCTAGTTTGAGCTGTTTTGTCTGTTTGGCAAATACTAGATTCGGAAGGAATGTTGTTGTGAGTGGCTGGCTGGGCTTTATCACCTGTTATTGTGTCTGTTTTTGAGGTGGATGTTTGTGGGTTTTCAGCGATGCTGTTGATTGTTGGCGTTGAATTTTTGTTAAGGATGAAGCTGTCTATGTCTGCTTTTGTAGCAACTTTTTCTGGGCTTTTGTCGAGGGTTGGGGTGTTTTCTGATAATAGTTGAAGGCTGGAGTTTGTGGATGACTTTTCTTGCGTTGCTATGATGTTTGTCGGAGCGAGTGCAGCAGAATTATTGGTGTATTTGTTTGGTTGCAGATTTTCTGCAATGTCGGGAATGATGGAGGTGTTGATGGTTAGTTTTGGAGTAGATGCTTCGATTTCTAACATGATTTAATTCCTTTCTTGACTGTGAAAGTGGCTAAAAAATGCTGGATTTGAGGATGTTAATTTTTGAAATTTTGCAAGCGAATCGAGTCGATGCCATGCTAGAGTTTTCGCCTTTGATGCTGAGGATATAAGATGTGATATCCACAGGTAAAAACCTACCAGTATGGCTGACAAAAATTTGATGGATACAAATGAATTAGTTTTTATTATCTCTGTGATAAGCAGATGATATCTATCAGATTATCAATAACTTTTATCGATCGCAAGGGGTTTCTGGCATCTTTATCAAAACTTTAATTTACCTTCTGCACTTTGAAGTGTTGCACTACGAATTTTCGGCTGTTGAGAGCGATCGCCCAAATGAACCTCCACATCCGTTGTATAATAAGTCCTCTGACTTGTTGGTGAAAATACGAAGAAGCCGATCGCACAGTCAAGCCTTTATAAACTAGGTTGTACAGTCTTGGACGCAGGCACACTATATAAAGCGTGGTGCAATTCTGAATAATTACTAACGACCAATAATTGATGACTTCGCCTAAGTGAAGCCTAATATATGCCAAAATACGGACGAAATGTGCTATTTCTAGAAGACGAAACCAGCCTTGACGAAATTTAAAGTCCCATGTTGAATGCGAACGGGAGTATATTGGCAGACAATCGATCGCCCGCATCGCAGTGGGCCGCGGCAGCTTTAGGGCTGCCCGAAGTGCAGGTACAAGCGCGGTTGCGCGGAAATCACCTGCATATTTTGTGCGAAGCGCCAGCGTGTCCGTCTCAGGAATTGGTGACGGCGAGATTTAAGGGCGCGATCGAACAAACTGATTTAACGCGACTACTCCCCGATGGAGCTAAAATTTACCAGTTATTTCTGTGCGGCCGCAAACTTGGTTCCCGCCAAAATGATTGGACAGTCCGGCTCGATTGCAGCGGTAAACAGCGACAGCCACAGCCACAGCCACCGGAACCGGAACCGCAACTAAAGGTTTCCGAAGTGCCGCCACCAGCAAGTCCCCCCGAGAACCCACCGCCAGCAAGTCCTAAAGGCGGCGGATTCTTCCGCAAATTTAAAAATGAAAACCGCAACTTCAAACTGAAATCAGAATCCGTAGAAACCCCGGCCCAACCGCCACAGGTGCGGGAAGAAATGGATTTTGACAGCCAAAGTTTCCCCCTTAAGAACCGGATTGAATACCCAGAAGTGTTTGAAACTTCCCCAGTGACGATCGACACCGCAGGAGGGCGGGAAACTTTCAGTCCCCCCGCAGCAGGGCCAGCACCGCAAAGAGGGGCGCAGCAGCAGGTAAGTCGCGGCGCGGTGGCTTTGATTCAATCCCCCGAAACAGACTCGGATGAGGGCGATGGCGGTGGCACATTGACTGTTTCGCCGGAAACTTTGGCGCGCCGGGGCTATCCAGATGCGATCGCCAGCTATCTCAGCGAAATCCTCGGGCCGATGGGAGTTTCGGTGAAAGTCAGCATTCGCGAAAAAGAAGTCAAAAACAGCGGAGAAACCTCGGACGCAACTGCGCCGCCAACTCTCAAGTCCCAGGAGCGCAGGCTGCTGGTGCTGTGCGAGTCAGCTTACAGCCCCGATCCCTCCTTGCTCGCAGAGCCGATCGCCAGCAGGTTGCGGAAACTGCAACTAGAGGATGTAGTCGAAGCCGCCATCGGCAGCCAAGTCAGAGGCGAAGCGAAGCCGGACTGGGTGCTGCGAGTAGATTTGACGCCACCGGACACAATTCTCAAAGAATGGGCTCGCTGGGGAGATGTGGCTGCGATCGCCAAGCTGCTCAACCAACACTTGGCGGCATCGAAAATCGAAGTGCGGGCTACCCTCAAAGAAGCCACGCTGCACCTGTTTTGCAGCAAAACTGCCAAAAAAGGACAAAAACCCAAACGGCAAGAATACCCCGACAAGCAGCAAACCACAGAGGCGATCGCCCCTTTGCTAGCCTCCTTTGCGCCCCAAGGCATCCGCGCCGCGACGATCTACGGCGTAGAACCAACCAGCGACAGCAAAACCGAGCCGGAGTCGCCGGTGTGGATCGACTGGGTAGATTTGCCCGCAGCCCACCACCCCGACTTGGCCGCCAGCCCAAGAATCTTGGCAGCCGAAGGCGACCAATTAGCCTTGACTTTTTTGCTCAACAGGTTGCTCAATCCAAATCTGGGCCGCAAGCTGGAAACCGGAGGGATTCGAGCTGTGGCCCTCCACAAAAACGAAGTGCTGCACGTGATGACAGAAGCTCTGACTTGCCCTGCTCAGTCGAAGGTAGGGCCGTCGGTGGCAAAATTCTTGCGGCAGTTACAAATTCCGGGAGTGACAGGAGTGCGAGTCTACGGGCGCCGCGCCGGCCAGAAACTTCCCCTGTGGCGCTACGGTATCGACTTGAGAACGGCGGTGGATGGGGCATCAACGCCAATACCTGCACCGGCTCCGTCGCAACAAACTGTGTTGTCCAAGGAATCGGTGCCGGAGTTTGCGCCGTCGGTGACGGATGGGAGTTTTTCGGGTTTGGGCGAGAATTTGGTGTTCGATGCTCCAGCGCCCAACTCCTGGCGGCCCGGCTTCAAAATCCGACTCCCGGGACATAAGCTGGGCGAGCAGTTAGTTCAGGCTGCGGTGCAGCCGCTTGTGGCTTCGGGTTTGTTTGTTCCCAATGAGGGTTTGTCAACGAATGCTGCGGCGCCCGGTGGCGTGAGAGCCGATCGCGCCGCGGGCATGGCTTTGATTTGGGCGATCGCCGGCTGTCTGCTAGTTTTTAATACCGATTGGCTCCTAGGTCTATTTTTGCAATCAGCAGCGGTCAGTCAAGCTCCTAGTCTTTCTGAAGTTTGCACTGACCAAAAATGTCAAAATCCTTCCTCCACTCCTTTACCAGACGTTCAGAGCTCCGTAGCGACTCCCGCATCCCCGCAGCCGGATGCCTCTTCTGAAGAGCTAAATTTACCTCAAATTCCGTTGGAGCCAAATCCGTCGGCTCTCAGGGAAGCGGCTTTTAACGGCTCTGGGTTTACAAAACCCGGCAATACTAGCGTTCCTGTGGCTGATGTTTCTGCTGCTGGGGCCTTCCCGACTTTGAGGAGCGAGCAGCTAGACGAGCAGATTGCGCGCTACCAAGCGTACATCCGCCAGCACAAACAACCGCCGGATATCCTGATTGTCGGCAGTTCGAGGGCGCTGCGGGGCATCGACCCGGAGGTTTTGGAAAAGGCTTTGGCCGCTGGGGGCTATCCGGGCCTCAAAGCCTACAATTTTGGGGTGAACGGCGCTACTCTACAAGTGGTAGATTCGATCGTGCGCCGGATTTTGCCACCGCAACAATTGCCGAAATTGCTGGTTTTGGCCGACGGGGCGAGAGCTCTCAACAGCGGGCGCCCGGATTTGACTTTTAGCGCGATCGCTTCTTCCGAAGGTTACAGACAATTGGCCCGCGGCAGTTTTCTGATCCGCACCAATCAATTAGAATCCCCAACATCGAAGGAAACCGCTAACAATCCGGTAGCGACTGCTAGTGAATTAGTGCACAATTTAGCAGAAAATCAAGCGCAAGTTCAGCAATTGCTGAATCAAAAGTTGGTGGATAGTTCTGCAATTTACAAAAAGCGATCTCGGCTCAAAGGGTTTTTGCGATCGCTCGCCAATCCATCAGCCCCTGTCGCAACCGAGGGCGCCCAAACCGCGGGCGCGGATAAACAAACAACAGAAGACGCCCAGCCAACTGGTGCGGGTAAAGCACCCAGCGATTTTCAACCAAACGGCTTTTTGCCGATCGACATCCGCTTCAGTCCCGATACTTACTTTCAGAAACACGCCAAAGTATCTGGATATTACGACTCCGACTATCAAGATTTTAAATTGATAGGGGAACAAACCGTAGCACTCAAAAATCTGATCGAATTTACCAAAGTTCGCAACATCAATCTCGTGTTTGTGAATATGCCCCTCACCGAAGATTATTTAGATCCGGTGCGGACAGGTTACGAACAAGAATTCCGCCAATATATGCAACAACTAGCAGCGCAAACCAAACTAATTTTCCGAGATAATAGTTTATTGTGGCCCCAAGCGCGGGAATCTTTTTCCGACCCCAGCCACCTCAACCGTTACGGTGCAGTTGCAGTTTCTAAGCGGTTGGCTCAAGATCCGATGATTCCCTGGCCTGTGAAGAAGTAACAGATTATTTATCAGGATAGGGATAGTCGGCTACTGCGCATCTAGATTGTCTGTTATGTTCGAGGGAGAGCAAAAGAAGTAGTCCAAGACGCACGCAGATATCAGAAACCGGGTTTCTACCAAGATTTCTGGTTTCTCAACACAAAATTCGCGTAGAAACCCGGTTTCTAGCGTCCAAGCGCGCTAGCCATGAAAGCTTCCGAAGAATTGTTAGAAGTTACATGATTTAACTATTGTTGTAAAAACGGCTTCAGCAATATTTCTGATTCTCATTGAATATCGTGTGCGATCGATTAACCACAATTAAATTTGTTTTTATTATCGCAATCTACCGAACAGGATCTAACTCACAACTCGTGCGACGCGAATCTATCAAAACTATTCTTTCCTGCGACTGGATACTGAACATGAAAAGATTAATTTTTTTTGAAAATAGCAGAAAAAAACTGAGTAAAAATCATTCCAAAAAGCTGCCTTTGATATTTTTTATATTATCTCTAGCATTTTTCTTATTTAGTTTGTATAAAAGTTTATTCTTACCTTTTGCTTTATCAGCTCCGTCCAGCAGCGAACAGCAACCTTTACAACCCTTTGAACAAGTTGTCAAAGACGCAAAAAAGTTGGAGGGATTGTTTACCCTTTACCGCAATCCAGCAACCAATAAAGTTTATCTCGAAATTAAACCGCAACAACTAGACAAAAAATTTCTGTGTTTTGTGACATTAGCCTCGGGTTTGGGCGAAGGCGGCATTCTGAGCGGATTGCCTTTCGGAGATTTCTTATTTCAACTGAGGCGCGTCCAGAATAATGTGCAGTTTGTCATACCGAATATTAATTTTCGCACCAGTGCGGGCGATCCGCAAGCGGGTTCGGTAGAAAGGGCATTTAGCGAGTCGATTCTCTATTCTTTGCCACTCAAAAGCATTCATCCGCAAACACAAACTCTGCTGATCGACTTAGGCGATTTGCTGATGAGCGAAAAGCGCGATTTACCCGGTTTAAAAGCAATCTTTCCGAGGATTTTGGGCGCGGCTTACTCGATAGATGAAGACAAATCTTATTTTAAAGACGTGAAAGCGTTTCCGCTGAATGTTGAAATTGCTTCTATTTACGGTTTTTCCAGTGATAATGACAGTGCAGTTACCTATTTACCTTCGGTTCCTGACAGTCGGGCTTTTAACCTCCGCATTCACTACAGTTTCTCGGAAGTGCCGCTGAATAATGGCTACCGCCCCAGACTTGCAGACGAGCGAGTCGGCTATTTTCTCACAGCATATAAGGACTTTTCTGACAAAAGCGGCCGCGAGCCTTTTGTGCGCTATATCAATCGCTGGCATTTGCAAAAGCAAATCCCCACGGCGCCGATGTCGCCTCCGCTGGTGCCGATCGTGTTTTGGATTGAAAATAATGTGCCTGTGGAATACCGAAATGCCATTCGCGAGGGCATTTTGGAGTGGAATAAAGCTTTTGAAAAAGCTGGTTTTACTGAGGCTATTCAAGTCAAACAAATGCCGGACAATGCTAAATGGGACCCGGCGGATGTCCGCTACAATACTATTAGGTGGTCGAGTTCGTTTGAACCGGAATTTGCCGGAATTGGGCCTTCTCGCACTAACCCGCTGACTGGGGAAATTCTGGATGCTGATATTTTGTTGGATGCAAATATTGTCCGGCAAATTAAGCAGGGCTATCGGTCTTTGGTGGAACAAAATCGATCGCTAGCAAGGAGCTTTCAAGGGCGCAACGGCTCTAATACCAATCCCTGTCAGTTCGGGATATATTCTCGCTATTTGAACGTGCTGGAAAATGCGGATTTAGTCCAAGTCAACGGCGACAATTCTCAAGCTGCCATTGCTGGCGATTTGCCGACTTTGGTAGAACGATATCAAGCGCAAAAGCGCTCGCCTTTAGATCGGTTGATGTCGAGTTCGGATATGTGTTTTGGGTTGGAATCGAGCCGCCAGTTTGCGATCGGCGCAATGTCGATGGATCTGTTGGAAAATGCCGCGCCTAGCAGTGGAGTAATTGAAAATTATGTTAATGATTATATCCGATTTTTGACGGCGCACGAAGTCGGTCACACTCTTGGTTTGAGGCACAATTTTCATGGAAGTACGATGCTGCAACCGGAGGATTTGAACAATACTCAGCTAACTCGCACGCAAGGTATGGTGGCCTCGGTGATGGATTACCTGCCGATTAATTTGGCACCTCCAGGAACTGTACAGGGCGATTATTATCCACAGATTGTAGGGCCTTATGACGATTGGGCGATCGAGTACGGTTACAAAGTTCTTGGCGGCGCCAACCCCAACAGCGACTTACCAGCGCTGCAACAAATTGCCAGCGGCGCGGGGGAACCGCAATTAGCTTATGCGCCGGATGAGGATACTGTTGACAATCTCGATCCCGCTGCCAACAGCTTCGATCTCAGCGGTAATATGCTTAAATACTCGCAGTGGCAAATGGATAATGCTAGGGCGATGTGGCAGCGTTTGTCCAAGCGCGTTCCGGTTGGGGAGAATGGTTATAACGAACTGCGGGTGATGTTTGATTCGGTGTTCGGCTATTATATGAATCAGGTGATGAATACTACTTTGTACGTAGGCGGGCAGTCGTTTAGTCGGAGTCGCCCTGGTGATAGCAATGGGAAGTTACCGTTTGTGCCGATCGCCCTGGGGCAGCAACGAGAAGCTTTGGCTACACTGGACAAGTACGTATTTGCAAGCGATGCGTTTAGTTTTGCGCCAGAATTGCTCAACAAATTAGCGCCTGCACGCTGGGAGCACTGGGGAAGTCCGGCTTTGGTGTTTCCTCTAGATTACCCGATCGGCGATCGAATTACTTTTATGCAGCGATTTGTACTGCGACTTTTGCTATCTCCCGTGCGACTGACGAGGCTGCGGGATGCGGAGTTAAAATCAGCGCCGGAAAGCGCTTTGAGGTTGCCAGAATTGTTCGATACTTTACAAAAGGATATTTGGAAAGAGGTTTTGCAGCCAGAAAAGAAGATGCAAATTTCGACTTTTCGGCGATCGTTACAGCGAGAACATTTGGCAATTTTAATCGGAATGGTGCTGCGAAAAACCAGTGCACCTGAGGATGCGCGGACTCTGGCTTGGTACGAGTTGCGGCAGTTGCGGGAGGGTTTGAGCAAGAGTATTCGCAATCTGGACAAGAATGCGGATACTTATACGCGGGCTCATTTGGAGGAAACGCGCGATCGAATTTCTAAGGTTTTGAACGCACAGATTCAGTCGAACTAATATATGTGTCCAGAAACCGGGTTTTTACGAAAATATTTCGTTAGAGGATCGCAAATTTGCTAAAAACCCGGTTTCTGAGAATCTCAGTAAAGTTAGAATAATAAGGAGGAGATTATCCAATGGCAACCGCAAATCAATCCCTAGACCAATGGCGTGAAATGTTGGAGAAAATTCTCCAATACTATGCGGATCTTCCTTATACTTATGGGGATGTGATTACGTATTTGGTGGTCAGTCGCGATCGCAATCATTTTATGCTGATACATGAAGGTTGGGAAAATCATCTGCGAGTTCATGGTACTGTGGTTCACGCCGAAATCCGCAATGACAAAATCTGGATTCATTATGATGGGATTGAAGATGGCATCACTGACGAACTCGTCGCTGCTGGCGTGCCCAAAGATTGCATTGTGCTTGCTTTTCATCCACCGGAAGTTCGAGGGTATACTGGATATGCGATCGCCTAACCTCTGCGGAACTCGTGTCGTAGACGATAGATAAACATAACAGCCCTTATGCCCGCCAAAGACTTTTATCACGATACTGTCTGCACCGCCTTGATCAAAGACGGTTGGACAATTACTGACGATCCTTTCAAGCTTAGAGTTGGAGGACGTTCAGTCTACGTTGATTTGGGTGCAAAAAAGCTCTTCGCAGCCGAGAAGCAAGGGCGCAAAATTGCCGTTGAAATCAAAAGCTTCCTCGACCCATCACTTGTCAGCGAGTTAGAAAAGGCACTCGGTCAATACGATTTATACTATCTGATTATGGAGGATGAAGATCCAGAACGAGTCCTTTACCTAGCAATCGCCCAAACCGTATTTGCAGGTTTTTTCTCAGAAGAGATATGTCAAATGGTACTTCGTAAAAAGAGCATTAACCTGATTATTTTCGATTCAGAAACAGAGGAGATTGTTCAATGGATAGACTAAAATTTTATCAAGATACAGTTGAGAAAATTCTCAAAGATCATGCTGCTATCTCTTATAGTCATGGCGACATTCAGCAATATGTCATCATTGATGCCGAGCGGACTCATTTTCTACTCTTCAATGAAGGTTGGGATCGTAAAAAGCGCGTTCACGGTTGCGTCACCCATGTCCAAATTATCGGGGACAAAATTTGGATTCACTATGACGGCATCGAAGATGGCATCACGGTTGAACTCGTCGCGGCTGGTGTACCAAAAGACCACATTGTTCTGGCTTTCCATCCACCGGAAGTTCGAGAATATACTGGATATGCGATCGCATAGTTTCTCGTCTTAACCAAGATTCAAGTCAGCATCAGCTTGATAGCGCACATTCACGATCGCACCTGCTGTCTTGCTGCTTTAGCTGCAATCAGTTTGTTGTACAAAGCTGGATCGCTGGTTTGTAGAGGTTGAGGCATGGCATCAAATGCAGCTTCTTCGGTGGCTAAGTAAGCATCGATTTCAGCGCGGTTGGCTAGATAAAAGGCGATCGCCCCATAAACTTGTTCCAGTGTCAGTAGTGGGAAAGACTGAACAATACTTTCTGGCGATAGTCCTTGTTGGAAAGCATAGGCGATCGAGTCAAGAGAAATCCGAGTTCCTTCAACCCAATAAGCATCATTCTGATACTCTATGTAAGTTTTAACTGCTACAACTGGCATACATCTTTTGGGATTTTAACTACTTATTATTGTAGGCGGAATTTTAGCGATCGGGCTTTCACCTTTTTACTGCCCCCGTCCTGGTTTGCAATCTACGAAACCTAATGCTTCTGTGCCCTTGAAAACTGGCGATCGAAATGGCGATCCAAAGATCGAAATGGCGATCGGATCTTCAATTTCGGCAGCACGCGCGATCGGAGGCGCTTTAATTCGTTCTGGTAAGCGTCTCTTTCATGACTTCGGCATCAGCAGGAGAAAGTTGTTCTTGAAGTTTGGCTTGCATGACATTCACCTTTCATTAATAGGCGGAATAGAAGCGTCTCCTCGGCGATCGTACAAACTCTGATAATCTTGCCAGGTTTGAGGTAAGCGTATTACAGAAGCCGCACCCCATTGAATTTTTTATGGTGAGATGAGGGCAAGCATAATCTAAGCTCACTTTTGCAGCCATTGATTTTAATGATAACAAGAGTCGTGTGGGCGATCGCTCCTAATTTTTAGCCAAAATTTGCGCTACCATAATAAATTAATCTGCCATAGGAATTGGGGGAGGGTAGCTAGATGGTTAGCTGGATTCTAGAAGATGGTGTATTTGGCTGCTCTATGGCTCCACTTGCAACGGAGATTCGCAAGCAAGGACACAATGTTAAGATTGTTGACTATACCAGAGGCATCACAGACTATCAACGCTTCTTTCCCCAAACAGAGTGTGTCATCTTCTATGGATCACTCTATATAGCTGAACAAATTATCAGTTGGGATTTGTCTTGGACACCAGGAATTATCGGGACTATTGAACATTATCATTGCACAGCCTATTATCCTCATCTTAAACCTTGGCTGTTGAATGCAGGGGGTTATATTTTGCCACTATCAGAGTTGTCTTCCTCTGTGGTTGAAAAGCCTAAATTTCTTTTCAATCTTGAGGAGAGCAAACATTTGTTTATCCGTCCCAACAGTCCACTTAAACCTTTTGCAGGTAGTCTGTATTCTCCTAGAGAATTGAGGGACTTAGACAGTTTTATGAAACGCCATTACCTCGAAGATCCGAACATTTTGGTGGTAGTTGCACCGGAACAGTCCATTGAAGCAGAATGGCGAGTGATTATTGCCCAAGGGCAAATATTGTGTGCTTCTCAATATCGGCAGATTGAGAAACCTTACTATCAATCTGGAATGCCTGAGATTGTGCGACAAGTAGCCGAAGCGGTGGCGCAACAACAATGGCAGCCCGACCCAATTTGGGTTCTAGATATCTGTTGTTCTGGTAATTTGGCTTACGTTCTAGAGATTAATTTTCTATCGTGTTCAGCCTTGTATGAGTGTGATTTGAGCTTAGTTGTGAGAGAAGCATCAGAAGCGGCCTGCAAGCGGTGGGTCGAGAAGCAGCAAGGGATATAATATTTTGCACCTGGCGATCGAACGTCAAAATTACCCGTTGCTCAATCGATCGAAACTCACACCGCGATATAATTCTGCGATCGCCACTTCGACCTCAATACTCTGTAAAGTATTATTTGTAGGCTAGGCGTAGGCAGGAAGTGGCTCATAAACGAGTTGCATAAGTTTTTCTGAGGGAACGGTTTCCATTGCATAGGTATTACCTTGAGCATCGGCAAAATCTACTAGATAAGCGCGATCGTCAAAGCTCATCAGAATAGTGCCAACTTGTCCGGGCCGGAGCAAAATTGGCCCAGAGGTTTCTTTGTGGGTTGCCTGAATTTCTGCGGTCAAGGCAACAACATCATACTCGTGTAATGTCATTATAGTATCCTCACTTATTAAGCTGACAATATTGCCGTGCCATCTCGATAAAGTGCATCAGCTAAATTGCGATCGTTAGTATGAGTTCTTGAGGATTAAACAATTGACGTTTGGAGGCATTGAGAAATTCGATGCTAACTGGTTCCTCAGTTTCGTCATAACTGACAATCACGCCTCCAGGTTCAGAGATAGCATTGACTGGAAACGCATCACGGAAGATAAAAATCAGAATGTCTGCTTCTGCATCGTATTTAACTTTCATTGGGATTCTCCGCCGCGAAAGCAAACACCGCTTGGATAGATTCAGCATTAAGCGTTGGGTAGTTTTCGAGAACTTGTTGCTGCGTCCAACCTTCTGAAAATAGACCTAGAACGAACTCCACTGATATTCGTGTCCCCTTAATTACACGCTTGCCAAGCAGAATTTTAGGATTTGAGTGAATGTGTGCTTTCCAGTTCATAACCAGTTCGCCTCGATCGGGTTTTCATCTATTATAGGTATAGTTAAAATTCTAAAATTTATTTATGACCGCAGCAATATCTATTGACATTGGTACGCTCATTACACGCACTCCCGGACTGCATGGCGGATGTCCCCACATCGTCGGTAAAGGCGTTACCGTTCGTCGGATTGTAACCTGGTACAAGCGAGGATTGACTGCTGAAGAGATTTGCGATCGCATTTCTCATCTCACCCTCGCCGAAGTCTACGCCGCATTAACTTACTATCATGCCAACACCACGGAAATTGAAACTGATTTGATCCATCAAGCAGCAGAAGCCAAGCGTCTAGAAGCTTTGTACAGCAACTTTGGTAAAGAAGCATGAGTGAGATAATAGGTGAAGAAACATCATGCTTTGTAAACATCTTTCCGATGTTTGCATTGTAATAGGAGAATGATTAGTTCTTCATCGCCGATTTCATAACGAACGCGATAATCACCGATCCGAATACGGTACTCATTGTCAGCACCTTTCAGCTTGACTACCCCATCTGGGCGCGGGTTTTCGGCAAGTTGCAAAATCTTGACAGCGATACGATCGCAGACATCATTGGGCAGGGCATCTAGCTGCTTTTGCACAGTTTTAGGCGTCAGGATGGTGTAAGTCATGTGGATTTATTTGCCCGCCCGGCCATGTATCGATCGAAAGTTGTGTAATCTCCAGCTTTGTAGTCAGCACGGGCCGCTTGAATTTCGGCAATGTCTTCGGGAGAATCATCTTCATCCGGGAATAATTCAGATTCCAAAAATTCCCATATTTTGTATCTTTCAGCAATTCCCAGCGATGAAATAGCTTCCAGCAGTGATTGGAATGAGATGTCTACTTTCACGGTATTCTCAGCCATCAGAACTTTCCTCCAGTTTTAATTTTACACGCGGGTGGCTACCATAGTCAGCATTTAGTTTAATGATTTCTTTCCTGTTCATTTACTCTTTTTTTAACCGCAGATTCAAGCCAATTAACGCAGATTAACGCGGATGGGAGAATGACTACCGCCATTTTACCACAAACAAAACCCGCAAGGTGCGGGCTTCATTTTGACAATTGCAATTTAACAGAAGACTACATCACAACTGCACTAATTAAAGTGTGCACATTGTGGACAACAGCAGTAGTAAAGTGATGAGTTGCAGGCAAACTATCAACCACAATTCCAGCGCACAATAGCATCAGGTACAGAATAGAGTATTTGAAGAGCGATCGCGAAACAGTCTTATCTTCAGGAGTCTGCAACAGCAACCAAGCCTTTTGGGCAAAAATAGCACCGAGGAAAATAGCTGTTCCCGCATACACCGGGCCCGCTAAATTCAGCGGATAAACAAACAGCAAAGTTGCTGGAAGCATCAATAACGTGTAAATCCAAATTTGGCGGGCTGTCTCTTCGTCACCCTCAATTACCGGCAACATCGGCACGCCTACTTCCTTGTATTCGTCGCGAATCATCATTGCTAAGGCCCAAAAATGCGGCGGTGTCCACAGGAAGATAATCCCAAACAGCAGCCACGCACCCCAACTCAAATCTCCCGTCACCGCAGCCCACCCAACTAGCGGCGGAATCGCCCCTGCTGCACCGCCAATGACGATGTTTTGGACGCTGTGGCGCTTCAGCCAGTGGGTGTAAATTAGGACGTAGAAAACTATGCCCGACATTGCTAGCAAGGCTGCTAATAAGTTGGCGACAACTGTCAGCAATGTAAAGGAGATTGTAGCTAGGGCGATCGCAAATATCAAAGCATCCCGTTTCTTGACGCGCCCGGAAGGAATCGGCCGCCAGCGGGTGCGCTCCATAATATAATCGATGTCGCTGTCGTAAATGCAATTAATCGTATTCGCCGACGCGGAAGCTAAAGCGCCTCCTGCGATCGTTGACACCAACAATAGCGGATCGACTTCTCCTTTGGCGGCCATCCACATTCCTGCTGATGTGGTGATTAACAACAGTAAAATAATCCTCGGTTTTGTGAGTTGATAGTAACTTTTCACCACTTGCGAAAAGTTTTCGTGGAGGCGAGGGGTATTGTTTGTAAGAACTTCTTGCATTGTTATTAATTATTGGTTGTTAGTTGTCACTTGTTGTCATTTCTTATTGGGCTGTAGGCGCGGGTTTTACGAGAGATATTTGCTGTAGGTAAAAGCATTAATAAACGCGCCCCTCTTAGTCGGCGTCCGGCGGACGCAAGTTTGACTCGCTTTGCGGTTTCAACCGCCGATTAATCTGTGTAGTAGCGGTTTCAACCGCCGAATCATCAACGCGCCCCTCTCAAGCTGATAAAACTCGATCGCGCCACGACAAAATACTAAAAGCTAGCAGAGTTCCCAGCAAGGCTGCACCGACTGCTTGGTGGGCGACTGTCAGCGGTTCTACCTGAAGATGCAGCCGGAAGGTTGCTAATCCCAAAACTAATTGAGCAATCAGACAAACACTTGCTAAATTTCCTAATTTTCGCAAGCTTGAATCGAGTGCTGGTTGCCGCCAAGCCATGACTGCTACTGCTAAAGTTGCTGCGGTAGCCGGTACTATACCGGCGATGTGGCTGTTCATTACCGAACACAATTCTGACGAACCCAAACATTGATGCAGCGCCCATCTGGAGCCGACTAATGCTCCTAGTAAGCTTTGCAGATAAACTAGCAGTGCTGCGATCGAACTTACCCATGCTAATTTCCCTGTATTGCCCGTAGCTTCGTAGGGAGTCAGCATAAAACCGATCGCTAATACGGCGCAAAAAAACAATAAAGCCGTTCCCAAGTGAGCGGTAACGATGTCAAATCGCAGCAGTTGCGTTACGGTGAGGCCGCCCAATACGCCTTGAAAAACGATTAGAAATAGTGCGCCGGCGCTGGCGAGGGGCAGCCAGGAAGGCAGGCGGCTGCGGTAGAAGACAGAAAGTGCTAAAAGGGCGATCGCGCTTAAGCCAATTGCTGCTGCATCCAAACGGTGGAACCACTCCAGAAATACCTGCAAATTCATTTGCGCTGCGGGTATTAATTGACCGTAGCACAGCGGCCAGTCGGGGCAAGCGAGCCCCGCATTCATCACGCGCGTGGCGCTGCCTACTGCCATCAACAGCCAGGTTGCGATCGCAATTTTCCACACTAGGCCGCGGATAATATCTTTTGGCTGCCACTGCACTCCTGCTGCTGCGTTTGCCCCATTTAAAACTGAGTTTGCCATGAACTTTACCTTAGCCTTTGTTATCGATCGAGCTTAATTAAATTTTAAGGTTATGCTGAGACTGAGCTTAGCCGAGCTTAACACTATTTTTGTCTGGCAATCTGTCATACTTACTACCTTAGCTACTCTTTTATCCAATTAGTTTGTTTTTAGCTATTTTTCAACTTTCCTCCTTATATTACAAAACATTTCATTTATTGTGTCAACCTTAAAAAAAGTTTAATCTTTCACCCAATCTTTTAATGATACACAGCTCCCCACAGTCGATCTTTCGGTCAAAAATAAAGATATAATTAAGAAAGACATTTAAGAAAATAATTGTGATATGTACCGCTCAAAAGTGTTTATAAAAAACTAAATACCATAAAAAACCTAGAAAATAGGATTGATAACGAACTATCTTTAGCTGATTGTTCTAGGGAAATCTCAGTTTTGTTCGTGCTGATGACATCCCCACACTTTTTTCAAGTGATAGTGGATTCAGCAAGAAACCCCAGCCTTAAGAGTTTTTTATTTTTCAATTCCCGTTAAATAATCCTGATTTAGGAATGACAATTAAATAACTTAAGCAACGTTTGCTGGTTAGCAGGCTCTTCCTCGTAATGCAGATAGGCGAGGAAGAGCCTCTCTTTATCTCACGGCTTTTGGAGAGAGGTGAGTGTGGCAGATGTTTAAGTTATTAACTTTTCCTTCTTTAGTTTGCAGTCAAGACTTCAGTCGTGATAAAATCAGAAGATTGAAGTCTTGACTGCAAACAAATAGTATCAGTTATTTCATTTTTTATCCTTAGCAAGACCAGGCCAATTTCGATCGCCCTTAGCAACATTCCCAGAAACATCTTTCTCCCAACCCCACTGTACCGCAGAATTGTAGTTGAGATAAAGTTTGCCATTCTCAATTTTCCAAGCATTGGGATCGGTAGCAGCAGTGTAACCTTGACTGACAGCCCAAGCACAAAAACCGCCGTATTGAGGCGCGTATTTCTCAGGATTTTTAGCAAATAAATCCCGATTTTGAGCGCTAGCAAATTGCCAAGTAGTATTGCCCCATTTGTAAGCAAATTCTGGATTGCCTTTAACAGGTTTGTTTTGAGTAAAATAAGCTACGGGGTCTGTACCTCGAATCGCTACTCCCCCTTCGCTGTAAAATACCTTGGGAAGTGCTTTGTCAGCTTTGATTGTAGTGGGGTTCGTTGGAGGCGCTGCTTGATTTTTAACTGGATTTGGGCTGGCAGGTGGTGTCGCTGCGGTGTTAGGAGTTGCGGTGTTGCTGTTTGATTTGTCGCAGCTAGTGGCTAATCCTAAAGTTATAACACAAGCAGCAAAAACGGTTGCAAAATAACTTATTTTCATTTTACCTGTGCGAGATTCTTTTGCTACTATTTTTGATACAAACCTATGGTTTAAATGACTCTAAACAATAGGTTTCATCTGCTATTTATAGAGTTATAGGTGTGGAACGCGAACCCTAATACTGATGACTAATTACTGCTTCTAGGCCATTTGCCAACCCATTGACCGCCCCGAAACCGCCACCGAGGAAACAGCAGCCGCATCATCACCCAGGAAGAAATGTAAACAGATACCCAAACTAAAGTGTAGTGTTGAATAAAGGTTGGGATATCAAAAACTTCTTTGTCAATGTATGGCAATCCAAAGATTTTGACTATAAAACCGAGAAATACTGCTTCGACAATCCCAGCAAAAAATTGAAATACACCAGGCCAATCTCCATCCCACATAAATTTTTGCAAAAAATTGTATAGGACATCCCAACCTAATCCTAAAAGTCCCACATAGAATAATACCCAAAAGTAAATTGGGCTTTCTTTAGTTCCTAAGTAACCTAAGAAGAATGGTAAGGAAGCTAAAACTCCAACGGTAGCTAAAAGAAATATCCGAGTTTGCCAGCGGCCAAATAGTGTCGGGGTCATAACTGGTAATTGGTAATTGGTAATTGGTAATCTTGCCAGAAGAGCGAAGTCGAAGGGTAGTAATTGGTAATTAAGACTTTCTCCGTTTTGTTTGAATATCCATCCGTTAAATCTATTATAGAATCCGTTGCCAAACTTGATTAGGGCGATTGATTCGTTGCCCATTTCAGCCACTGCCACAAGGAGCCAATGCCTTCGAGATGGTGAATTTTGGGAGCTTTGGCTCTTGCCAAACCTTCGGCTGAACGGTGGGCGGCATATTGCAATCCCAAAAACGTGTCAACTGGTGCGTAAGGCCCTCCCAGAGTCATCACTCCAGCAGCATAAATTCGAGCTTTATCGTTCCGCATTTCTACTATTTCAAAATCGTTGGCAACGTGAAGTCTGCCAAAGGGATTGAGCAGTAAATTATAGTGAGTGATTAAATCATCTAACAAAGGATTGTCTTTGGGTTTAGCTTCTAAACCAGTGGAGTCGATAATAAAATCGGCTTGGATTGTTTCTATTCCTTCATAATTACCGCTTTTGATGTAGGTGATTAATTTGCCAGCAACGCGCTCTACTTTCTCTACTTGACCGAATTTAATGGTGTACCATCCTGCTTGGATTCCTTGATTAACTAGGTGACGCCAATCTTGGCGGCTGGCGGTAGTTGTACCGCCTAAAGCTGTTAGTATTTCATACCTTCCTTGGGGAGTGGCTGCTTCTAAAATGGTGCGCATATGGCCGCCCCAAGTGCCTTTTGGCCAGTTGTAGGGTTGGAATTCCCACTGATTTTCTACGTATCGCTGGGCCAAACCGAATTTGTTGCCTTGGGGTTTGGGCGATCGCATTAAGTTGATAATGTTAATCTGCTTGTTCTGCTGGCGAATTTCATTCAGTCGCTGCAAGATTCTAGAGGCAACAATTCCCCGGCCGCGCACAATGACTATACCGCCTTGGCGGGCTAGCTGTTGGTAAACGTGTTCGTGTTCTTCGTAAGCGTTTACTACTGATTTAAAATCTCCGGTTTTGGCGCGGTATTCTTGCAAGTCGGGCAGGAATCTAATTGCTGGGTATCCGGTGGCTAGGTGGATGTATTTGGCTATTAAAAATCGGTGTTCGCTGCTGGAATTTGGTGTGGGTACTGAGTAGGCGATCGCATATCTGCCGTCGTCGGTTTTGCGGATGCCTCGAACGCGGCCGTAACGCAGAATTTCGTTCCAACCGATGCGTTTTGCTTCTCTGTCCATTGAGGCAAAAACGTTTTGAATTTGCGGCGTGTAGGTGTCGGCAAATACGGGTTCGGAAAACACTTGCCACAGGTGTTTTAATCCCGAACTAATTTGACCGGAACCGAGTTTTGTTGCAGCTTCTCGCAGCGCGTATCCGGGCCAGCCCCAAATATTGTCTGGACAGGAATCGGAACCGGAGCGAATTCTTTCGTGGGGTGGGATTTGGGAGTTGCGGCAGAGTCTTTGATAGCGTCCGTAGGGCTTGGTTTCTAAGCTGATGACTGTAATTTGTTCGCGGGGAACTCCGCAAGTTCTGATCGTATCTACCCAGACAAATGTTCCCATACCACCGCCAATTCCTGCGTAGGTTGTTTCTTCTACTTGCTTGCCGGTGGCGTACAGTTGTTGGACGGATACTCGATCGGCTGCAAATATCTCTGGCGGTGGAAAAGAAGTTAAATTATGAGGAGTTTGAGGAATTTGAGGTATTTGTGTTTGCAGGACATCGGTATCTGGATTGAAAGGTATGCTGGGGCTTGGGGGGGAATGTTGTTGTGCTTGGGCCTGTTGGGAACTTAGAACTTGAGTATTTGGGCTGAAAATAATTGTGGATTCTGGGCCGAGATTTGGTGTGGGTGGTGCTAAGAGTACGATCGCCAGACTGTAGGGCCCTATTTGGATGGTATCTCCGCTAGCTATGGGTGTGGTAGCGCCCTGAATTTTTTTGCCGTTGATAAATGTACCGTTAGCACTGCGATCGGCGATCGACATTTGACCGCCAACTAATGAGATTAATGCGTGAAATCGCGAAATTGCTTCACTGCTGAATACAGCCCGCGCCACTTGCTGCCCGTCAATACTGTTGGGCATTTGACCGATTTCCCGCCCTAATGCTAGAGGAACCTTAAAAACGGGCTGCCTCATTTCTCCCGTAACTGGATCTTCCCAAGTCAGTTGAATTTGCATAACCTTCCTCACAACAACAACAACAATTCCACTACCTGCACCCGATCGCACATTCTGACATTTTTACACTTAACAATTTACACTTTCTGCTGATAGCTATCAGTGATTCGTAATTCTCAAACCTAAAATTTTAAATGGTATTGCCCTTGCATTCATCATTATCTCAACACTTCCGATTCTCCTGCTTGTATTCCTTTGCCACAGTGCGGACAAAAAAGACCGAGATAGTCATGGGCCAAAATGTGACCTGTCGGACATTTTATGCCGTAAACTACCTGAGCAGAAGGCTGGTTTCTTTGCTGTTGCTGTTGCTCGATCGCCCTTATTTTTAAAACTATTGTTCCCAGTTGAATCTGACTGCCAACTTTGAGAGGAGCTTCTGCCTCCTGGATTGTTTTACCGTCAACAATTACCGGGTTGCGTTTTGCCAGTAACTGTTCCCGCGTCAGGTTTCGCGCCCAGAATTCATTAGTGCTGGTGTTGAGAAATATTTCAACGTGCAAGCGAGACAAAGTTCTGTCTGTCTCACTTAGTACCAGATCGCACTGGTCTCGATCGCGGCCGATGCGAATAGTACCTCGGTGCTTAGTGGCTTGTGCAGAAGTGAAGGTTTGCGATCGCTCCTGATTTCCTTCATTCCATGCCAGAGTTAATTTATACATAGTTACCTGCCAAAATGACATCGGGCTTCGGACTTGGGCATATTATACTGCTGAGTGCGTCGCAGTTCATCTAAGATTCATCAAAAAATGTAAAAATATAATTAGATTACTTTTTGGGCCTCCTGCCGGATGACGAAGGACAAAAGCCTTCTTCCTTCGGCCTCCTGCCTTCAATATCCATGCGTTAAATCTGTTACATTCGTTAAATCTGTTGCCCAACTTCCTTCTTCCGGAGTGGTTGAATCTCATACCTAAAATCTAAAATTGTGCAGCCATGTCCCAAAAAAATGAAACCGCTCTTCTGGTATTATCGCTCCTAATTACGATCGGGCTAGTCGGTACAGGTATCTGGTGGCTGACAAGCCGCGGCGGCATCACTTCGGGAGGTTTATCACCCGAAAATCAGACAGTTTCCAAGTCCCCGACAGGAAATTCATCGCAGTCAGAGCAGCAAATTCAGCAGCGTCTGAGTGCCGGAAACAAACTGTTAATTTCAGACAAAGCAACAACAACCAAAGAATCAGCAGTACAGGCGATCGCATCTGGCAACTACAAAGCAGCTATTTCTGACTTACAAGCTTCGCTGAAAACCAATCGCAACGATCCTGAAGCACTAATTTACCTCAACAACGCCCGCACCGGCAACCAAAAATCCTACACAATTGCCGCCGCAGTTCCTATTGGTGCTGATATCAATGGTGCTCAAGAAATTCTGCGGGGCGTTGCTCAAGCTCAAAATGAAATCAACCAAAGTGGTGGGATTAGCGGTACTCCGTTAAAAGTGCTAATTGCTAACGACGACGACAAGGCAGAAATTGCCTCGCAAATTGCCAGTGCGATCGCCAATAACTCAGAAGTTTTAGGAGTAATCGGGCATTTTAGTTCTGATGCAACCCTAGCAGCCAGCAAGATTTACCAGCAAAATCAATTAGTCGCAATTTCTCCGATCAGTACGTCTGTGCAACTCTCAGGAATTGGCAGTAATATATTTAGGACAGTGCCGAGCGATCGATTTGCTGCGAGTTCTCTTGGACGCTATATGCTGACAAAAATCCAAAAGAAAAAAGCTGCTGTATTTTTTAATTCTGCTAGCAATTATAGTAAATCTTTAAAAAATGAATTCACGACTGCTCTTTACGGAGATGGGGGACAAGTAGTATCGGAATTTGACTTTGCTAAGGGCAATTTTAATGCTGCCGATAGCTTTAAAATTGCGATCGCCCAGGGAGCAGAAGTGATTATGTTAGCAGCCAATACCGCGACGCTCGACCAAGCTTTGCAAGTAGTGCAAGTAAACGCCAAACGCCTACCGTTACTCGCAGGAGATGACGTTTATACTGCTAAAACACTGCAAATCGGTGGCGCGGGAGCCACAGATATGGTGTTAGCAGTTCCTTGGCACATTCTCGCAGATCCGCAGTCAAACTTTCCGCAAACCTCGAAACAACTTTGGAATGCTGAAGTCAGTTGGCGCACAGCTTTAGCTTACGATGCGGCGATCGCCCTAATTGTCGGTTTAGGGCGCAATCCGACTCGCACAGGCATTCAACAAGCTTTATCGGCGCCGGATTTTTCGGCAACAGGAGCATCGGGGCCGATTCGATTTCTACCTTCGGGCGATCGCAATCGAGCAGTTCAATTAGTAATTGTTAAACCGGGAAATCGCACCAGTTACGGTTACGAATTTGTGCCGATATCTGGGTTATGAGCTGTTTGCCTTTTATGAACAGGCCGGAAAGCCTGTTTCACAATAAAAGAAACTGGGTTGTTTTGGTCTTAGTTCAAATAGGATTGACAACCAGAATACCTTTACCGGGGCCTTCGTAAATTTCAACTCTAGAGACTTGTCCGCTACCTGCATAAAATGTTACTCCGGCGAGCGATCGAGATGGCATTGATTGCCAAACACCATCTGGTGAAGACACCAAATTAGTTGTGAATCCATCATCCCAGGTAATTGTAATTTGGTTGAGACTCTGCTTAATTGAGCAGCCGATCATTTGTGCCTGTGGTTGATTTTGTCCGTAAAAACTACATTGAGCTTTATAATTTTTAGTAGAGCTTTTTGTCTCGGCTTGAGCAACGATACCGAAAGCAGTGACAGATGCTAGGAGCAAATTTGTCACCAAAACCGCTTTATAAAACAAAGATGAGTTGAGTTTCATAGGTTAGGAAAATTCTCTAAAATTCACTAATTTTATGTTATAAAAATATTTATACTCTGTCAATTTTGGCTGTGCAAAAATGATAGCTCGGATATCGGAATGTCGTTTTCCGAAAATTGATAGGGGTAGGGACACGGCACTGCCATGTCCTGATTTATGGTAATATTAATTCCCATGCTACCGGATTTGATCTGATATCTACTAAACTTGCGAAACTCCGATCGCCCTAACTCGCCGATTTCTCTCAAAAATAGCCCTAGGTTTCAAAGCAATTCTCAACAACAGCCACAAAGATCGCCATTCTCCGGGAGTTTCCTGCCGCTTCCACTGGCCCGGGCGACAGTAGAGCATTTCAATCAAACAGCGGTGTTGGGTCGTGTTTAGGCGATCGAACGCAATTCGTACAGTTGGAAATTCCGCAACACTGTGCCCTGCTGCATCCCCAAAACTTGACTTCAACCGAGATTTATCCCTCACCAACTCAATTTTAGCGACAGGAATCAAACATTCTTCTTCCATAATTTCCAGAGTCGCCGAGTCACAATCAATCAAACAATTGATAAAACCGGCTTCCGCCTCCAAATCCACCGCAGGCGGTGCTAGCGATTTCCTAGCTTTGACGGCCGCGCTGCGAGGTATTTCTTTGATTTTGCGCTCAGATAAACTTGTCTCAACAGCATATTTTGGCAAAATCTCTGCTGCGGTAACACTCTGATTACTTGCTTTATTTTTCGCCGCCAAACTCGGCCGCTGTGTCAGAGCAACTTCAGCGCCACTTTCGGAAATTATAGTTGTGATTCCCCAAAAACTTTCACCGCCGACATTCAACTGCACCACCCTGCGCAAATTGAACCATTCGTAAATATCCGGCTTAGGAATATCCACCAAAATTAACAGCGCAATCCCCAACATCAGCAGGTTGTAAGCGCTCCAAATCCATCCCAAACCCGTGCCTTTCAATAAGGGAGCACTTTCTGATATTACCTGCAAGCTGCCAAAAGTTTTAACTAAATGAGTGTTTAAATTTTGCCACAAACTGAAGGCTGTCACAGCGAACAAGACAATCAAAGGCCATCCCAAATTCCAGTTAAAACTAAAGCGATCGCTCGCAATTCCTTTTGGCGTCACCTTAAACCCTTTCTGAAAGGGATTCAGCATGGCACTCACCACCGTCACCGCTAAAGGAATACACTGCACGAACGAGTAAACATCCGACAGCAAAGCCGATCGCGATTTGCGGTTCAGCCAAGAAAACACTGTAACTTGCACCAAATAGTAGGGTAGGAAAAAGTACAACAGTTCCCGCGCATTTGTCCGCAAAGGAAGGACGCCCAGAAACGAATAAGCTAAAGGCATCAACAGAAACAAAACCCTGCTCAAACTGGTAAACCAGTGCAGCAATCCTTCTAAGTGAGACAGCCTTTGTACCAATCTGAGACCGCGAATTGTTAAAGGATTGGAATCAATAAAAAATGCCTGAAGCGTGCCTCGCGCCCAGCGCAATCTTTGAGTTAAATGAGCTTCGATATTTTCAGCAGCCAAACCAGCACTCAACTTTTCATCTAAATAAACTAAGCGATATCCGGTTGCTGACAGCCTAATTCCTGTAAAATAGTCTTCACAGATTGAATTGGTGACAAAGCCTCCCACTTTTTGCAGGGCGCAGCGCCTCATCACAAAAGATGTACCAGCACAAATTACGCTATCGGCACCGTCTTTGATGATTTCAATTTGCCTGTAAAATACTTCTTCTTCCGGCGCCAGCACATTTTCTAAACCTAAATTTCGGGCTATGGGGTCGTGGTTGTAAAAGCTTTGTGGTGTTTGAACGAGGGCGATTTCGGGATTTTGAAAAAAGCCAACTGTTCTCGTTAAAAAGTTGTTGGTGGGGATGAAGTCGGCATCAAAAACTACAATTAGTTCTCCATCAGTTAGGGCTGTGGCGTGATTGAGGTTGCCAGCTTTGGCATAACTATTATCGGGTCGGCTTATATACTTGCATCCCAGTTCTTTTGCTAGCAATTTGATTTCAGGACGCTTAGTCTCATCTAGCAAATATACTTTTTTGTTGGGATAATCTAAAGCTTGACAGCCGATGACTGTGCGCCGGAGAATAAAAAGAGGTTCGTTGTAAGTTGGAATTAAAATATCTACTGTTGGCGCAAATTTTCCTTCTGCAACTGCAACGGCCATGCGATCGGCTTCTCGATGCCTGTCTTTCACTCTCAGCATTAAATACAGTTGAATGCTGCTGCTCAAAACCATCAGCATTTCTAGGAAAAACAACCCCAAACTAAAGATTCCGTTGAGGGGATCGCTTAAATTGAGAGTAGCGAGCGATCGCCACAAAACGTAGCGAATGGTTAAAGCCAGAACTATGGCGACTACCACAGCGCGCGATCGCTGCTGCGGCTGAGGCGAAATTTTCATTACAGCTAAAGCAGCCGATACCAGGACAAAAGTCGGCACTAACAAATATATTTTGCTCGCAGCGGGTACTTGCAGCCACACAGGCGGGTTTTGCTGCCAAATGTCGATCGCAGCAAAAATGCCGCTGACTGTAGCTTCACCGCTAAACCAGGCTGTGGCGATCGCACCTGCGAAAGCAACCCCCCCCACCACGACTAGCGTTGCCACCGGCACGCGCGAAATCCGCCAAAAAAAGCGGCGTTTCCAGTCTAGAAGGTGACATCTTGAATTTGTCATAAAATTTGAAATTCCCGATCGTGCTTGCAACAGTCAGGGTTTCCTGCTGTCCGCTTTTTAATCCCGTTAAAAATTCCCACACACCCCAGTGACTATATTTACATTTTTTAACATTCTGACAATTTTATGATAGTTGACTTGCTGGCTCGTGGCAAACTGCTGGGCAAGTCCAGTTCAGGCCAAGTATAACCACTGAACTTGAGATTGTGTGCGATCGAATAACTATAAACCTGGTTCGCAGCATCGGAATGCAAGTCCTCAATAAAATTCTGCGGACTCGCATTCGGAACGATCAAACCTGGTTCGCAGCATCGGAATGCGAGTCCTCATAAAATTCTGCGGACTCGCATTCGGAACGATCAAACCTGCGAGTCCTCATAAAATTCTGCGGACTCGCATTCGGAACGATCAAACGTGGCGACCTATAAACCAAGTTTTTTACCTTATTTCTGATGATTTTTCCTGCTTTCTTTCCTGCTTGCTGCGAGCCTTCTTCCAGTGTTTGCAGTTATTTTCACAAAAAAATATCATGTCTACAAATCAAATAGGATTGCTATATCAAACGATAGCAATCCCTAGTGGTTAATAATTAGACGAATTTGACATCTAACTAAAGGTAGATAAATTTTATATTAGTTGAAAAAAAATTACGGCGATCGCAGCATAAAAAACCGACCGTGAAAAAATTAATCAGAAATTTCTAATTGCGAAATTGCATAACGGGCGACAGCCAAACCAACTCTAGCCTGTTCTATTTCAGACAATTCGTCCCAAGATCCGATCGTCTCCATGACCACTTCCACCCCGGACGCATCAGCCTCTCGCATGGCATAAGCTAAAGGACGCGCCAAAACCTGCAAATCTTCCTCTGGCCACTGAGGCAAAATATCTAACACGCACTCTACCATTTGGTCAGCTAAAGATTGATACTTAACAGTTGCATTTTGGACGGTTTGAGCGATGCGGGTCAAAAAATCTTGAGGAACGCGAGCAAATTTTTCGCGCAAACATTTTTGCAGGCCAATCGTCAGCCAAACTTGTTCTAATTGCCCGAATAAAACTTGTGACTTCTGGGCAATATCGCTGTCGCTGAAGGAATCACACAGGGCAAATTCCTGCTCTAAATCTGTCAAATAAGATTCTGATTCTAGGTGTCCAGGATTCCACGGATAAGCAAGATCAGCCTCAACAATTGTTGCGAGCAGTTCCATCTCGGCCAGAATTTGCGAGTCGCGAAAATATTGAGAATCAGGAGATTGGGTAGCCATGATGTAATACCTAAGTGCTTCAAGGAAAATACAGAAGGGGGGCTGTGTCAAGTGCGAGTTATCAGTGGTGAGTAACTCTTTTAACTTCAAACTTGAGACACGGGCGCCGAGAACTTTGCTGTCGGGATCGCCGATTGCCTTCATTAGCTACACCCGCACTTTAATTCGTTCCGCAATCAGTCTCACTGTAGCCCGAAGTTTGTGGAACCTCAATAGTGAACTCAAAAACCTGACCTTGAGAACTGCCAAATTTTAGCTGAGTGCCGCTGCGCAGCAGCAGTTCTTGGTGGTGCACTCTCACCCATCCCTCCGGCGCCAAAACCAAAGTCCCGTAACGAGAAAAATCGCGCAGGAAGTAGCTGGGTTCTTCTCGGCTACCGATACTGTTGCGGCAGAAAATCTCGGCGTGTTTCTGGGAAACCCACTGTTCTCTAATCACTACGTCGTTTTCTTCCCAGCGTCCGACTCGAACCATACCAGCGCTAATGGGCCAAACCTGATTCCCCGATTCGGTAGATTTGACATTGGGTCGATCGCGCCCCCGCAGGTAAGCACAAGACGGCAAACGTCCCAGCCAAGTAGAAGAATTCAAAGGCAATTCAGTTTTTAGGTCATCTACGGGTTCAGTCAGTTGACCGTCAAACTCTGGGTGCATATACAGTACGGGCAAAGTCCAAGCCGGTTGATTGAACTTGTAGAGTGTCAGTAGCTGCTGTCTGGCGACGGCGACGGCGCGATCGATCGACATTCGTCCGGCCAAAGCTTGGGCAAAAGTTTGGATAAAACTCAGGGCTTCGCGATCGGCGATCGAGTCCCGCATTCCCAATACCGCTGGTACTCCGTGATGGATCAGTACCTCCGCCAAGCTGCTGCGGGCGATCGCGTGTTGCTCGCCGTTATTTGAATGCAGCCTTTCCACGGCCGGCTGAGCTCCCCAGCAGGCATTAAACACCGCCAGAGTCACGCGGCAGCGAACTAATACCTGAGCCAGTTCAGTACCGTTAATCGCGGTGTCGGGCCCCAAGAATAGCAAACCGCCATCGGGGCCCGGTATCCCGTGGCCGGCGTAAAACAGAATATTGTAAGCTTGCGTTTCCAGGCGAGAAATTAGTTCCGCAGGAGTCGGTTCGATCAAAGGATCGACCCGAGTCGAAACGCTGATGTCGAAATATTTGCTGCTGTCGTCGGTTTGAAAAGCATTTTTGAGAACGCCAGCTAGGGCTGCTGCTTCTGCTTCCAACTGCAAATGAGGGTTGTTCCCGCTGGCAAATTCAGCATCTCTAGCGCGGCCGGGTTCTGCTTGTCCCAAAACTAGCAAAATGTTCAACGACTCCGCAGGACGCAGGGGCGGCAAAGGCTCTACATTGCTGGTGGTGCGGCTGAACAGCAGTTGCTGCGACAGAGAAATTGCCGGTTGACCGGCTTGAGGCTGCATAATTTCCCAAGGTAAAGCGATTAAGTAGGGTTCGCGCAAGTCTATGCGCACTCGCAGGGGTAGATTTTGCCCGATCGCGATTCCTTTACTTTCCTGGAGACTGCCTTGAATCGGCCCTTCAAACAGCCACTGCCAAAGATTGATGCCTAAATGCTGCATCAGGCGGCTGCTGTAGCTGGCAGGTGGGGCCGGCCACTTGGGTTCTGACCGATCGCCCGCTCCTGGTTGACCGAGTCCGAAAGGCACAGGCGGCGTCTGTAGGGGTAGGTGTAGCGACTCAGGGCTGCGTTGTTCTATTTTTGCCAGTATATTCTGGTGGTGTTCCGGCGAGACGAAATGGCCCTCGGGATTCAAGGGTAATGAGTGAATTGTCCCGGAGGGGGAAAACATTTCCTGCCAAGCTTTCCAGGATTCGGATAGGGTGTCGGGCCACATACAATCGTGGTGAACGTACCCGCTGGGATAGGGAGCTTGTAGAACCCAAGTGGCAAAATGGTTTGCCCCAGAGGTTCTCAGGCGAGCGATCGCTATACTGAGGCAAGGACTTTCAGGGCGCGCCATCTTACGACTCTGGATATTAAGGGCTAATCTAGTTTATCAGAATCGCCGTAAAACCCCATCCTCGCGCAATGGAAAAACAGCGAAGCTCCTTTTGGAATGAAGCAGGTTGAGGATATAAGGCGCGTGGATTGAAGCTTCGCTTCAATCTACAAACTCCGGGAACTTTCCACAGGTCAAGCGATTTTTACAAAATATCTAGTACAGTGTAAGAGCCTCAAGTAGGAACTTCAAAGCCGTGGAAAAAGCCTTTCGATACAGATTCTATCCAACCCAGGAACAGGAAAACTTGTTGCGTCGGACGGTGGGCTGTGTTCGACTAATCTATAACAAAGCCTTGGCGTTCCGAACCGACGCTTTCTACAACCAAAATATGCGAGTTGGGTATAACGAAACATCCTCCGAATTGACTGGTTGGAAGAAGCTGGAGGAGTTGCAATTCCTGAACGAAGTATCGTCTGTAACCATTGCAACAAGCCTTGAGACATCTGCAATCAGCGTTTACTAATTTCTTTGAAAAACGGGCATCTTACCAAACTTTCAAAAAGAAGCGTAGCGGTGGTTCTGCGATTTTTACTAAAGCTGCATTCAAGCTGAAACAAGGTCAGGTTTTCATCGCAAAATGTGATGACCCACTGGATATTCGCTGGTCACGCCAACTCCCTAAAAATGCTGAGCCATCGAGCATTTCGATTAAACTAACCCCTTCGGGGAAATGGTTTGTGTCGATTTTGTGCTATGTAAAAATCATTCCTAATCCCAAGACTGACAATCAAATCAATTTGGATATGGGGGTTTCAGCATTGGTCACGACTAGCAATGGAGATAAATTTAAAAATCCAAAATCACTCCGCAAAGCTCAAAAGAAACTGCGTCGGCTGAATAAAGCGTTAGCTAGAAAACAGAAAGGCTCTAACAATCGATACAAAGCTCGATTGAAAGTAGCCAAATTACACGAAAGAATCGTCAATATTCGCAAGGATAACCAACACAAAATCACCACTCAATTGGTAAGCGAAAACCAAGTTATAGCAATTGAAACGTTGAACGTGAAGGGTATGATGCAGAATCACAAACTAGCTCAGGCTATCTCTGATGCGGGTTGGGGTGAGATGGAACGTCAGTTAAAGTATAAAACTGACTGGTATGGACGTGACTTAGCGCCGATAGACCAATGGTTTCCTAGTTCTAAGCGGTGCCATTGTTGCGGTCACATTATGCCAAAAATGCCCTTGCAGATCCGGGAATGGGATTGCCCTAATTGTGGCGCACACCACGATCGGGATGAAAATGCAGGGAAGAATATTTTAGCCGTGGGACTCACGGTTTTAGCCTGTGGAGCGACTGTAAGACCAAAATTCTCTCAGGGTGGCGGCAAGTGCCATGAAGCAGGAAGTAACAGTAGTGATGCTGTAAAGACTCGGAAGCAACGCCAACGTTCCGGGGAATCCCCATCCTCAAAGCCAGTGGCTCGTAGAGCTAGGTCTTAGGTTGGGGAGGATGTCAACTATTCGTAGTTGATCGGGTTTGGGGCGCGATCGAGTGCGCGAGATTGCTTTTTCATTCAGTTGACAGATGACTTCGGAGGGCGACCCCTACCTGGAAGTCCGAGGATGGGAGTAATGAATAGCCTTCTTTTAATTTCTCCCTACAAGGGTGGAGGCTTTAAACCAATTCTTTATGGTAAATTTTCAATTTTACCTGCCGCCCAAAAATTTCTCTATATTCGGTACATCCACCCAAGTTCCCGTAGCATTTGACTCAGTAGTCAAATCCATCAACAACTGCGAGTAAACTCCTTCTGTCAGAGACGGTATCAAAGATTTCCCCGCATCAATTGCTTCTACCCATCTATCTACTACTCGAATAAACGGTGCAATTCTCCCGTCTGGATAAACTTGAGGAAACTCCAATTTCTGAGGAATCTTAATTTCAGCTAAAGGTTCTCCACCTTGGGAACCCCACAAACGAAATCCGTGGACGTAATCTTGCTGGTTGTCGCTTCCCAAAACCAACGTACCCTTACTGCCGTAAATTTCCACCCAATGTCCCCGCCCTTGATAAGTAACAGAACTCAAGCAAACTTGACAAGGTGTTCCCGCGGCCAATTCCAGCATCAACGTGCAAGAATCATCGGCATCAACGGGTTTTAACTTTCCCGAATCATTGGGATCGGGACGCGCCAAAATTCCTGTAATCAATTGCCCCGACAGCCTCTGCACAGGGCCGAACAGCCAGCTAATATAGTCAAAAACGTGAGAACCTGTGGCACCCAAAACTCCGCCGCCCCGCTCTTTTTGCGAATACCAATTCCAAGGGCGATTCGCATCGGCGCGGCCGGACACCAGCCAATCAATTTTAATTAAACGTTTTTCACCTACATATTCTGCTGCTAATAATTCTGCTAGCATTTGCCATGCGGGGATGAAGCGAAACTCAAAGTCCATTGTCGCGATTGCTTGGCTTTGAGTTGGGCTGTTTGCTAATCGGTAAAGTTCCCGGGCTTCATTGGCTGTTAGGGCTGTAGGTTTTTCTAATAATAAATGTTTGCCTGCTTCCAAGACGGTTTTTGCCATTTCAAAATGCAAAAATGGCGGGGTGGAAATGCTGGCGCCCGCTACTTCTGGGATCGCTACTATGTCTGCGATCGAGTTGCAAGCGTAGGGGATGTTGTGGGCGCTGGCGATCGCACGAGCTTTGTCTAAATTCTGGTGGTAAACAGCCACAACCTCTGTCCGGTGGTGTGCCTGGAATCCGGGAAGGTGGACTTTTTGACCGAAACCTGTACCGACTACTGCAACGCCTATTTTTGACATCATAATTTAATCATTGGGAATTGGGAATTGGGAATTGGGAGTTCTCCCTCTTCCATCTGGGAGAATCTTTCAGGATTTTAGAGCAAAGACTTATACAAAAGCTGGTGCAGAGTTAATCTCATGAAGGTATTGCCGATCGAACCAACTTTTTTCTAATCTTGTTAAAAAAATCGTCGTAAAAAGGAACTATTACCTATTGATTTTGCTAGACTTTTGGGGTATATTTTAAATAATGGGAGTGGTAGCTTCAAATAAAATTTTGTCACCACTCCCATTATTAAATTGTACTTCCTAGGAGTTCAGAAGTCAAGCTTTTGACCCTAAAAAAAGGGCGATTTTTTTTAATTTTTTAAAATTAAAAATTTACGATCTGGACTAATTCTTCGTTAGCTTCTAATTTCTAGTTTATGCCTGCGAGAGTGTCCATTCAATGACTTGTTTGCCCAAACTAACGCCGTCAAACAAGTCAATTTCTCTGATCCCTGTAGGGCTGGTGACATTAACTTCTGTGAGGTAGCCGCCGATGATATCAATACCGACAAAGTACAGTCCGTCTCGTTGCAGAACTGGTGCTAGCTGGGTGCAAATTTGATGTTCGCGATCGGTAATTTGTGTTTTTGCGACTCGGCCGCCGACGGCCATGTTGCCGCGAAATTCGTTGCCGGTGGGAATGCGGTTGATTGCACCGATGGGCTTGCCGTTCAAGAGAATTATCCGTTTATCTCCGTCTTTGGCTTCAGGGAGATAAGTCTGAACCATCACGGGGATTTGCCCCTGTTGAGTGCTAATTTCCACCAGGGAGTTGAGATTGCGATCGCCGGCTTCCAAAAACAAAATTCCCTCGCCAGCTTTGCCGCCCAAAGGTTTAAGCACGGCTGCTACTTTTTTCTCCACAAATTGCCGAATTACCTGTTTGTTTTGAGAAACAATTGTCTCGGGGATCGCTCCCTCAAATTGCAAAGCATACATTTTTTCATTGGCCGCCCGCAATCCTTTGGGACTGTTAACTACCAAAGTTTTCGCCGGATCGATGCCGTCGAGAAGGTAAGTTGCGTAGAGGTAAGGAACGTTGACTGGGGGGTCTGTTCGCATGAATACTGCGTCCATTGCTTCGAGAGGTTGCAAAGTGGGCTGTTCCACCTCGTACCAGGTTTCAGTGGCTTTCCACCGCCCATCTACCTGTGTGACTGGGGTGAGTGTTACCTGACTGAGCATTGCCCAGGTTTTGCCGCCGATGACGCTTAATTCGTTGGCTTGAGTCGCCCAGACTTCGTGACCCAATTCTTGAGCTGCCTCCATCAGCGCTACGCTGGTATCGTGTCCTGGAATTAGTCGCGCGAGGGGATCGATGATGAATGCAAATTTCATGGTCAGTTAAAATTAAGATTTGGTCGCAGGAAAATTTGGGCAAACTCAAAATTAAAGGGGGAATGCCTGATGATCTATTGGGCAGCTAGCAGCGGATCGAGCATATCTCGAGCATCGAGTGCATGAATTTCGTCACAGCCGCCGATGTGTTGGTCGTTAATGAATATCTGGGGCAGGGTTCGGCCTCCGTTGGCTCGATCGGTCATTCGATCGCGTGCTGCTGCGTCTCCATCGATCGCGTACTCTGTAAATTGAACTTTTTTTCGCTTCAGCAGTGCTTTGGCACGAATGCAAAACGGGCAGGTTCTCCAAGTGTAAATTTCTACTTTAGGGTTCATCTGACAATCAAAATAATCACAATATTTTTTATTTTAACTAATGGTGGGTACGTGCGGCAGTAAGTCCCGCGCTCTACCTATACCCAGGTGAGCGTCGGGATACACGGACATCCCGCACTCCTACGACGGGGTTCGATATCCCTGAGTTGAGCATTTAAGTAATGCCGCAAGTCTACTTAAATATGCTATCATAAGCGGATGTTTACGATGAATTACCAGTACCGCGTTTACCCATCACAGTCGCAAGAACTCCGCATGAGGTCTTGGCTTGAGATTTGTCGTGGCGTTTATAACTACGCTTTGGGTGAGCGCAAAGACTGGATCAAGTCTCGGAAGTGCGACATCAATTCTTGCTCTTTAGTGTGTGAGTACATTATTGGTGCTGAGGTTTCTTATCCTGATTACTACAAGCAGCAAAATGCGCTGACAGCAATCAAAGCTAAGTTGCCCCATCTCAAAGATGTTCAGTCTCAGGTAATTCAAGAACCATTGAGGCGGGTTGATGGTGCTTTTGTGGCAATGAAAGCGCGGGGGTATGGATTCCCTCGGTTCAAGAAGTTTGGTCAATACCGTTCGTTCTTGTTCCCTCAATTCAAAGACAGTCCGGTCAATGGGAGCAAAATCAAGCTTCCCAAGATTGGGGAGATGCCCATTGTTTTGCATCGTCAAATTCCAGACGGATTTGAGGTCAAAACGGTTCGGGTTATTCGTAAACATTCCGGTTGGTATGTCACCATGAGTCTTCAGTGCGATGTCACCGTTCCTGATGTGCCACCTCATGGCAATGCAATCGGGATTGATGTGGGGCTGAGTTATTTTCTGTCTACCAGTGATGGCGAACAAGTCGCTAGGCCGCGTTTCTTTGACAAACTGCATCGCAAGCTGGAATTGCTGCAACGCTGTTTGAAGCGGAAACAGAAACGGTCTAACACTCGATCTAAGCTGATTCAGAAAATAGGCAAGGTTCACGAACAAATTGCTGAGAGTCGATTGGATTGGCAGTTCAAGCTTGCTCATCATCTTTGCAACCGTGCGGGTATGATTTTTGTCGAAGATTTGGATTTCCGAATCATGGCAAAAGGCATATTGGGGAAACATAGCTTGTAAAAGTATAGTCATCTATTACATGACATGGGAGGCATGAAGTCCCT
>NZ_JAUBOJ010000012.1:0-44901 GCF_036700185.1 Microcoleus sp. BM001215392
GTTGACAGTTGACAGTTGACAGTTGACAGTTGACAGTTGACAGTTGACAGTTGGCTGTCCTGCATCTAAATTGTATTCTTGGTTTTTCAACCCAAATGCACGCAGATTTTAACAGTTCGCCGATCGCACTCCGACAAAGAAACCTGGTTTTTTAGCGAATCTGCGGCGTGTAACGAAGTAAACGCGTGAAAAAACCCGGTTTCTGGGCTCTCATATAGTCCTATTTAATCTAAAATCTAAAATCCAAAATCTAAAATTGATCGATCGCACATTTTCCTGATTCAGGTTGCAGAACAGGGTGAAAAAATGTAAGGTGCGGATTAATTACTCGAACTTGTTATTAAAATTTTCCTAAACGGTGTGTTGGGTAATTCTCATATATATGCAACAAATCAAAAAGCCTCATCAAATGCCTGAGAACTGCTCCCAGGCTCAAAAAAAACGCTTTTTCACCGAATTGCACAGAATCTTAATTGCAACTCTAGCGAGTACCTTACTCAATCTCTCCATCCTATTTCCCTCTCCGAGTTTCGCTGAAGTAGTTCTGGGCGTGGTTCGCAGTTCCGAGAATTCCCCCGATTGGGTGAAGATTACCACGCGCCTCTGGGAAAGTGGCATTGCTTACAAACCGATCAATCTCGAACAAATTAAAAGCCCGGCGGATTTAGCAGGCGTTAACGTGTTGTTTTTGCCCAATATTGAAACTTGGACGCCAGCCCAAATTAGAGTTCTCGAAACTTGGGTCTCTCAGGGCGGGCGCTTGATTGCTTCGGGCCCAGTCGGCCGCAGTTCCCCAGCTTTGGTGCGCCAATCTTTGCGATCGCTCCTCGGGGCCTATTGGGCTTTTCCGTTGACTCAGCGCGGATTGCCGCAACCCCGCGCCCGGTGCCGGGATCTCGCCTGTACCGCTTCTAGCAATTGGGTGCCCCCAGAACAAAAAAATACCTCTGTTCAAGGCGGTGTCTTGATTCCTGCCGACGCAAACAGTCAAACAGTCGCTACTTGGAAAGATAGTTCTGGTTCCTCCGCTGCGATCGCCACCGATCGCGCTACCTATCTCGGCTGGCGCTGGGGTAGCGACGGTGCCGCAGCTATAGATAAAGTTTGGTTGCAAGCCTCGATCGCCCGCTGGGGAGGCACCATCGCTCAGCGCCCGACAGCACCACCAACAGCGACCGCGCCCCCACTGGCGCCCCCCCCCTCAAGAGTTACTAGAAATACGCCTGTTTCGCCGCGCAGTACCCCGCTGAGCCGACTTTCTCCTTCTCCCTCCCTTCCCGATCCTGTACCTGCAAATTTCACAGATCCTTCGGATCAGTCGGCGCCGGCCGGTTTAGACGTGCAGCTAAATTCCAATAAGCCGATCGTCAGCATTGAAGCCTACCTGATGCGACAAGAACTCACCAACCTCCTCGGCAGGTTTGAAAGCGCCCTGACAGCAGCTAATTCAAGCAATACCGCCGTCAATCTCACTGCTCCTACCCCCGCTCAACTGGTGGCGGGAAGCAACAGTGCCGGCGGCCCGACTGCGAGCCGCCAGTCTATTTTGCAAGGGCCTAGGGTGCGGGCGATCGCGATGGCGCGGCAGATTTTGCAAACTTTCGACGAACTCCTCCAAGAGCAAAAATACGCCCAGGCCAGACAGCAATGGGTGCAAGCACGGCAGCTTCTCTGGCAAAATTACCCCCAGGAAGGGCAGCGTGTGGGAGCCGAAATTCGCGCGGTTTGGCTCGATCGCGGTACGATCGTCGCGGCTCGCTCTCCACAGGGTTTAGCCGCTGTGTTCGATCGACTCGCCGCCGCGGGTATCAATACTGTTTTCTTTGAAACTTTAAATGCCGGATATCCAATTTATCCGAGTCAAGTTGCACCGCAACAAAATCCCCTCACCGTTGGCTGGGACCCGCTGGAATCTGGGGTTAAATTGGCCCGCGAGCGAGGCATGGAACTGCACGCTTGGGTGTGGACTTTTGCCACCGGAAACAAGCGCCACAATGCCTTGATCGGCAAGTCTAATTCCGATCCCGGCCCGGTGCTTTCGGCTCATCCTAGTTGGGCTAATATTGACAATAAAGGACGCATCCAAAATCCTAACGATGGTAAATTTTATCTCGATCCTGCTAACCCAGAAGCCCGCAGTTATTTGCTACAAATTATCAACGAAATCACCAGCCGCTATCAAGTAGATGGCGTGCAATTAGACTACATCCGCTATCCTTTTCAAGATGATAATGCTGGTTTTACCTACGGCTACGGTGCAGCCGCGAGGCAGCAATTCAAGCAATTGACTGGTGCAGATCCGGTGAATATTTCCCCGAGTGATGGCAGTTTGTGGCGGCAGTGGGTTGAGTTTAAAACTAATCAAATTAATACTTTTGTAGCTGAAGTTTCTCAGCTTTTACGGCAGAATTATCCGCGCACTATTCTGTCTGTGGCAGTATTTCCGCACCCTCCCAGTCAGCGGATTTACAAAATTCAACAAAATTGGGAAGTCTGGGCGCGTCAGGGGATTGTCGATTTGATTGTACCCATGACTTATGCTTTGGATACTAACCGGCTCGAACGCATCACCGAACCGCTGGTAAAGCAGGAAATGCTCGGTTCGGCTTTGATTTCTCCGTCGGTTAAGTTGTTGAGTCTTCCTGAGGTAGTGGCGATCGACCAAATTCAAGCTTTGCGCGATTTGCCGACTGGGGGCTATGCTATTTTTGCGGTGGAAAGTATCAGCAGCGGGATGCAGGGCTTTTTTAACCGCACTCAAGGGCGAGCAGTGCATCCCACCAATGCAGCAGAACCGATACCTTACCGGCAGCCGTTTGCGGCCGCTGCTTCGCGATATACTGCTCTCAAGCAGGAGTGGAGTTTTTTGCTGGCTAACAACCAGTTGCGGGTGTCGGAATCTGAACTGAAAGTTCTCCAAAGTCGATCGGACGAATTGGGCCTTGCTTTGAGCAGATTAGCTGTCAATCCTTCTCGTGAAAGTTTAGCTACCGCTAAAAGATTGTTGGCGAGCTTTCAATCTCAATTTCAATCTTCCATGCGCTTGCATTCTGCTGACAATAGCTACCAGGTTCAAACTTGGCAAAATCGTTTGGAAAGCTTGGATATGCTGTTGCGTTACGGTGAAAGGGTGGAGTTGAATCGCAGATAAATGCACGCCTTTCGGGTGGGGGAGGCCGAGGGTAGCGCGATTCCTGAACAGGGATAGCTTCGCTTCACGTACTCTCCCCAGAAATAAGTTATAGTAATTTAAATTCATACTTGTACTGGTGTCAGTAAGATCGAGTCCCATCCCTGCACTCATAGTAATCTCTATTGGCTGCAATAAGTAGGATATAGACACCTACAGCACTAATCAAAAAAGTGCTTTAGGTGTCCCTCGAACCAGCAAAATAAAATTATTTTGAGCGTTCATAAGGCGATTTCCCATCCAAATCAGAAGAACGAAGTCATCACTAAAAACATTTTTTATGCTCAGTAATTCACCGGAATTGATATAATTCGATCGTCTATCGATCGCAGATTTTAACATTTACTAATTTACCAGGCCCGCTGCTGTTACTCCGATCGCATTTTTCAACTTGCGCAACCAGCTCGCCAGTTGTCGGTTTCTCAAAAATTACCCCTTAAAAAAAATCACCAACTACAATTAATTTCAATCACTCATTATCAATCTTTACCTGACTCACTTGAAAATTCCTATAGGATGAATATGTTTCCTAAACTTCTCAATCGGTTTGCTACCAAAATTATTGGCAAAACTCCCTTACAAACTGTCCTCGTAGTTCCTTTTTTATTACAAATTGTCGGCACAGTAGGAATTGTAGGTTGGCTGTCGTTCCAAAACGGTCAGCGGGCGGTCAATGATGTTGCCGCCCAGTTGCGCACAGAAACTACCGCTCGCATCAAAGACCGCATTGAAAATTATATGTCAATTCCTCACATAGTCAATCACCTGAACGTTCAAGGTGTAAGATTGGGGCAGTTGAACCTCGAAGACAAACAAAAATTAGAACATCATTTCATCGAACAAATTCAATATTTTGATTCGATCAGCATCATTTACATCGCCCAAGAAAATGGAGAACACTCGGGAGCCATTCACACTAAAAACGATCGAGTTCTGATATCTGCTGCCGACCCATCTACTGGCAACAAGTTAGCTCGATTTACTGCTGACTCTCAAGGAAACCGCATTAATTTAGTCCAAATATCCCCGAAGATTTACGACCCGCGACTTCGGCCTTGGTATATAGCAGCGGCTCTAGCAAAAAAACCTGTTTGGACTCCAATTTATACAGATTTCTTGACAAGGGAACTGGCAATTACTGCTGCTTTGCCTATCTACGACGACGCTGGGAATCTGTTAGGAGTAGCTGGCACCGATGTGTTGTTTTCCAAAATCAAAGAATTTCTCGTCAGCCTCAAAATTGGCAAATCGGGACAAACTTTTGTGATGGAGCGATCGGGGATGTTAATTGCTACTTCCACGGCGGGCCAAGAATTCGCAGTCGAAGGTAAAGAAGCCAAACGCATCAAAGCTTCAGCAAGCGAGAATCCGGTAATTCGCCAAACCGCACAGCATTTAGAGAAATCCCACGACAGCTTAGCTAAAATCAACAGTTCTCAACAGCTTACTTTTGATGTTGACGGCAAGCGAAATTTTATTCAAGTAGCTCCTTTTCAAGACAGTCGCGGGTTAGATTGGCTGATTGTGGTAGTTGTACCAGAGTCCGATTTTATGGATCAAATTAACGCCAATACGCGCACCACTTTTTTGCTGTCGGTGGCAGCTTTGATCGGGGCGACAATTCTGGGGGTTCTGACTGGTAAATGGGTGGTGCGACCGATTTTAAAATTGAATGCGGCGGCGAAAGCTTTGGCGCGGAATGAATGGGATACAAAGCTTACTCTGAATCGCCAAGATGAACTCGGAGAACTTGCCGCTGCTTTTAACAGCATGGCAGAGCAATTGCAGCATTCATTTACGTCACTATCGGAAAGTGAAAGCCGAGTTAAACAATTTCTCAATGCAGTACCGCTAGGCATTTTTATTGCCGAACAAAATGGTAAACCTCACTACATTAATCCGATAGGAGAGCAACTTTTAGGTCAAGGGCTTGTGGCAACAGATTCCGAAAATTTGCGTAAATCCTACGGAGCTTATTTAGCTGGAACTCAGGAAATTTATCCCGCGGAGCGCGACCCAATTTTAAATGCTTTGCAGGGCAAAAGTGTTACTGTTGATGACGTTGAAATTTACTCGAATGACAAAAATATTCCCATGCAAATTTCGGGAACTCCTATTTACGACGCCCGAGGAAATATAATCTACGCAATCTGCGCTTTTCAAGATATTACAGAACGCAAAAAAGCGGAAAAATTGTTAACGGAATATAACCAAAATTTAGCCGTGCAAGTTGCTGAACGCACCGCCGATCTTGCGAAGGCAAAAGAAAAGTTTTCTAAGGCTTTTCGTTCTAGTCCGAATGCGATTACAATCACCAGAATCAGTGACGGCCGCCATGTAGAAGTCAATGACAGCTTTTGCCGGATGATTGGCTACAATCAGGAACAAATTATTGGCAAAACAGCGGTAGAGCTAAATTTTTGGGCTAGTTTGGGGGAGCGCGACCGCATGATTCAAATGTTAAAAAACAAGACAGCAATTCACAATTACGAACTGAGATTTCGCAATAAAACTGGTACAGAAAGAACGGCGCTGCTGTCAATCGAAACCATCGATATTGATGGAGAAGCTTGTTTTTTGTCGATATCTAGCGATATTACCGATCGCCAAAAAGCAGAAGCCGCCCTCCGGGAAGCAGAAGAAAAGTACCGCAACATTTATGAAAATGCTTTGAATGGCATTTTTCAAACTGCTGGTGACGGGAAATACATCAGCGCTAACCCGGCTTTAGCTGAACTCTACGGTTACGAATCGCCAGCAGAATTAATCGCTGCACAGCCGAGTTTTAAAAACCAACTTTACGTGAATCCCGACCGCCACAGCGAATTTGTAGCGCTGATCGACCAAGACGGAATCCTGTCTAACTTTGAATCGGAGATTTACCGCAAAGATGGTAGCATCATCTGGATTTCCGAAAATTGTCGCGCTGTCTGCGATGACGCAGGAAATCTACTTTACTATGAAGGTTTTATTAAAGATATTACTGATAGTAAAGAAGCCGAAATTAAAATGCAGCACGCGAAAGAAGCCGCCGAAGCAGCCAACAAAGCTAAGAGTACCTTTCTTGCCAACATGAGCCACGAATTGCGATCGCCCCTCAACGCAGTCATCGGCTTTGCTCAAGTCATGATCCGCAGTAAAAATCTGTCTCCCGAAAATCAAGAAGATGTCGGAATTATCCTGCGGAGTGGCGAACATTTGCTGGCTTTGATCAATCAAGTTTTAGACTTGTCCAAAATCGAAGCTGGACGCACGACTATTAACGAAAAAAACTTCGATTTTTATCGATTGCTCGACGATTTAGAAGATATGTTTGCTCTCAAAACCGAACAAAAAGGCTTGCAATTAATCTTCGACAGGGATGCAGAAGTTCCCCATTATATTTGCACAGATGAAGTTAAACTGCGCCAAGTCTTAATTAATTTTCTCAACAATTCAATTAAGTTTACTTCTCACGGGGGAGTCTCGGTGCAAGTGAAAGTAGGCCGGCGAATTATACACAAAAACAGCCCCAATCAATTGCCTGGTCGCTACTGGCTGCATTTTGAAGTTCAAGATACTGGTGTAGGCATTGCGGCTGAGGAAATCCCTCAGCTTTTTGAAGCATTCGTGCAGACAAAAAGCGGTAAAGATTCTCACGAAGGAACGGGTTTAGGTTTAGCCATCAGCCGCCAGTTCGTGCAATTAATGGGAGGTGAAATTAATGTCATCAGCGAGGTGAACAAGGGTTCAACATTTCAGTTTGACATTCAAGTTCATCTGGTTGAGGCTGCTGATATTGAAAGCAAAAAAGCTCAACGTCGAGTTGTTTCCCTCGCACCGAATCAGCCGCACTACCGCTTGTTAATTGTGGATGACAAGCCCATCAACCGCCAACTGTTGGTAAAACTTCTGAGTCCGCTCGGATTTCAGTTGAGAGAAGCCAATAACGGTAAAGAAGCGGTGGATATTTTTAGCGAGTGGGAACCGCATCTGATTTGGATGGACATGAGAATGCCCGTGATGGACGGGTACGAGGCCACGAAACAGATTAAAACTACAACTGGCGGGCAAGCAACGGCAATTGTGGCTTTGACTGCTAGCGTTCTAGAAGAAGAACGGGCGGTGATTCTTTCGGCGGGTTGCGATGATTTTATGCGAAAACCATTTCGCGAAGAGGATATATTTGCGGCGATCGGAAAACATTTAGGAGTAAGCTATATTTATGAAGAGCCGACAGCAGTTAGTGTAACAGGTGTAGGGGGGTCAACTCAGGAGGTGCTGACACCGGAGGATATCGCCTCTATTTCTCCCGAGTGGATGGCTCAATTCAAGCAAAATATTTTGACTGTGGATATGGAGGCGATCGCCAGTTCGATCGCGCAAATCCGCACTGTCAACTCATCTCTCGCTGATACCCTTCAAGATTGCATTAATAATTTTGAATACGACAGAATTTTGAATATAATAGAGCTCAGCCATAGCAAGCAAACATCCGATGACTTCAACTTTACCGAAAACCAATCGAGCTAATATTTTAGTAGTAGACGACACCCCAGAAAATCTGCGGCTTCTGGCAGGAATTTTGAGCGAAAAAGGCTATCAAGTTCGCCCGGTTCCCAACGGCAAGCTAGCACTGTCTGCCGCTCAAAAAATGCCTCCGGATCTTGTGCTGCTGGATATTATGATGCCGGAGATGGACGGCTATCAAGTTTGTCAGCAGCTCAAAGATTTTGAAGCAACAAAAGATATTCCGGTGATTTTCATCAGTGCCATTAACGACGTGATGGATAAAGTTAAAGCTTTTGCAGTTGGAGGAGTAGACTTTATTACCAAGCCGTTTCAGGTTGAAGAAGTTTTAGCCCGGATCGAAACTCATTTAAAAATTTGTTCGCTCCAACAAAGTTTGCAAGAAAAAAATCAAGATTTAGCAACTGCCATTCACCAACTGAAAGCCGCCCAAGATCATTTGATTCAATCGGAAAAAATGGCAGCACTGGGACAACTGATTGCCGGGATTGCTCACGAAATCAATACCCCCCTGGGCATTATAGGTTCCTCTATTGATAATATCTCTATTTTTTGGGACGAAAATTTAGCAAAAATGCCTCAATTTTTTCAACAGTTGTCTGAAGAAAGTCAATCTTACTTTTTGACTCTACTCTACAGAGCTACCCAACAAGAGATTTTATTTACAAGTAAAGAAAAACGGAAATTTAAGCAGAAGTTAATCCGGGATTTAATAGCAGCATCTGTGGAAAATGCCGACGAAATTGCGGATACTTTGGTTGACATGGAAATTTACGATAATATAGAACATTTGTTGCCGCTTTTTAAATTAGATGATTGGGAAGTAGTTTTAAATACTGCTTACCAGTTTTCGAGCTTTAAAAGAAGTATTAGCCTGATCCAAAGAGCCACAGCTAAGTCTGGAAAAGTAGTATTTGCCTTGAAAAGTTACGCTCATTTTGATAGCAAGGAGGAAAAGGTTCAGGCGAACTTGCACGAAGGTATTGAAACGGTGTTAACCCTCTACCAAAATCAACTGAAACACGGTATAGAAGTAGTTAAAAATTATGGTGATTTACCTAAAATTGTCTGCTATCCCGATGACTTAAATCAAGTTTGGACGAATCTCATTCATAATGCCCTGCAAGCAATGGATTATAAAGGTATTTTGACAATTGAAACTCACCAGGAAGAGGGAAATATTGTCCTGAAATTCATCGATAACGGCCCAGGTATTCCCCCAGAGATTATTCCCAAAATTTTTCAGCCATTTTTTACTACTAAATCTGCGGGGGAAGGTAGCGGTTTGGGATTGGATATTGTGAGAAAAATTGTTGAGAAACATGAAGGCAAAGTTGCGGTAGAGTCTGTACCAGGAAAGACAACTTTTACCGTCTCGTTACCAATCTATTAAACAAATTTAGATTGTTTGCAGAAAATCACGTAGCTCGCAGCCAGCCCCAAAAGAGCGACTGATTGCTCATCCCGAATCTAACGCCTGAAATCTCAAATGGTATTAAGTTGTTACCAATTTAAATTGGATGCTGGGGCGGATTCCCACCCCCAGCCAACTTATGGCTTGATTGTTTCTTGACATATAATTGAAATGCTGCAACAGCTAACCCCCACAGGGGCTGATTCCCCCTAATCTATGTGGCTGTCTCGCTGAGAAGCATCAAGTTTATGGCGATCGCCCGGTTTATCTTGGGAAGTCCTATTAAAATAAGATAGAGGACAGATATTTTGCATCCTCGCCCGCAATCGATCCTGTAGAAGCAAGTTATGTCCGTAAAAACACTTAAATGAAACAGAGAGGAAAAGATGAGTAAGCCTGTAATCCTTTGCGTTGACGACGAACCAGATATCTTGAATACTCTTAAAATGCAGCTTAAAAATGAATTTAAAGATAATTACTTTTATGAGCTAGCAGAAAGTGCTGATGAAGCTTTAGACTTAATTGAGGATTTTCAACCAGAAACTGAGGTAATTGTGGTTGTTTCTGATTGGCTAATGCCGGGAATTAAAGGTGACGAACTTTTTATGATAGTTCACAAAAAATATCCTCAAATTATCAAGGTAATGCTGACGGGACAAGCGGATGAAGCGGCGGTGCAGCGGGCATTCAAAGAAGCTGATTTATACTGCTGTTTGTACAAACCTTGGCAGAGCAAAGATTTAATAGAAACCATCAAATCTGGACTGGCAAAGTTATTATGAAAAAACCTGTAATTGTTTGTATAGACGACGAACCTGATGTTTTGAACAGTTTAAAAATTGAACTGAAAAAGGCGATCGGCGAGCGGTGTATCATTGAAACGGCCGAAGGTGGAGAAGATGCTTTAGAGTTGCTGGCTGATTTGCAGGCAGATGAATACGAGATTGCTTTGGTGCTTTCCGATTATATCATGCCGGACATTAAAGGCGATGAACTGCTTAAAAGAATTCATGAGTTTTCGCCGGATACGCTGACGATTATGCTGACAGGGCAAGCAGATTTGGAAGCGTTGGGGAATGCTATTAAGTATGCTAAACTCTACCGTTATATCCCGAAGCCTTGGCAAAATGAAGATTTAAAATTAACGGTAATAGAAGCAATTCACAGTTACTTGCAAGACCAAAAGTTAACAGATGAAATCCAGAAGCGGGAAGAAGTAAACCAGGAGTTAAAGGTAGCAAATGATGCCCTGTTTGCCAGTGAAGGCCGCCTGAAGCAATTTTTAGCAGCTTTGCCAGTGGGGGTATGCGTTTACAATCCCGACGGCTCGATCGCCTATTTCAACGACACAGCCGGGGAATTGTTCGGTGCAGACACTCTCTCGCAAACGACAGCGGAACAATTAGCGGCAACTTATCAACTTTATGTTGCCAATACTGATGAGCTTTACCCGCCGGATAATCTGCCAATTTTGCGCGCGCTCAAAGGACAATTTGTCAAGGTTGACGACGCAGAAATCCGTCAAGAGGGCAAAATAATTGCGATCGAACTCAATACCACGCCGATTTTTGACACCAGCGGAAATATTGCTTACGCGATCGCAGTTTTTCAAGATATTAGCGATCGCAAACAAGCCGAAAAAATACTAGCCGATTACCAGCACACCTTAGAAGTCCAAATTGACGAACGCACAGAACAACTGCAACAAGCAGCCTTAGCTGCTGAAGCAGCAAACAAAGCTAAAAGCACGTTTCTAGCCAATATGAGCCACGAATTGCGCACTCCTCTCAATTCCATACTCGGGTTTGCGCAAATCATGGAGCCCAGTCCTAATCTTACTGTCGAAAACCGAGAAAATCTGAGTATTATTCGCCGCAGTGGCGAACATTTGTTGAGCCTGATTAATGAAGTTTTAGACTTGTCAAAAATCGAAGCAGGGCGGATGATACTCGACCCGAAAAACTTCGACCTATATCGCTTGCTTGATGATTTGCAAAATATGTTTTTACTGCGGGCAGAAAAACAAGAATTGCAGTTGCTTTTTGAAATAAATAATGATGTTCCTCAGTACGTGCGCACCGATGACGTTAAACTGCGACAAGTGCTGATTAATCTCCTCAGCAATGCGATCAAATTCACACAAACAGGCTCTGTCATATTAAAAATTACCAATTCTTTTGATTCGGAAATTGTGAATTTATTGGAGAATCCTACAGCTTGCATTGATACCAAAAAAAGTATTAGAGAGTTTGCCATCGATCGAACTAATTTAGCAAATGCTGTACTAAGAGATGAGCCAGATGCTTTAAATCCGGAGCGAGTGAGTTTCCTTCAATTTGAAATAGCAGATACAGGAGTTGGTATCGATCCGCAAGAATTGGATAATATTTTCAAGGCTTTTGTGCAGACAGCTTGTGGTCAAAAAAATCATAAAGGTACGGGTTTGGGATTGACGATTACCCGTCAATTTGTGCGGCTGATGGGAGGAGAAATTGTCGTCGAAAGTCAACTAGAACGCGGCACTACTTTTAAATTTGAAATTCCAGTCGGTGCGGTTGATGTTGCTGATATTCCGAATCCAGAAATTAACCGCGAAGTTACTGGATTAGAACCAAATCAACCCTGCTACCGGATTTTAATTGTGGACGATCGCGAAGACAACCGCCAACTTTTAGTCAAAATTATTTCTCCCTTGGGTTTGGGAGTGCAAGAGGCTAGCAACGGCTGCGAAGCAGTAGAAATGTGGGAAAGTTGGCAGCCGCATTTAATTTTGATGGATGTGCGAATGCCAGAGATGGACGGCTACGAAGCTACTAAAGAAATTAGGAACAGAATACAGCAGCGAGAGCAAGAGTGGCAAGAAAACGGCTCTCCGATTCCGAAGATTGTTGCTTTGACAGCTAGTACCATTGAAGGGAGGCGATCGTTTGCTTTATCGATCGGCTGTGACGATTTTATTAGCAAACCTTTCCGCAAAACAGATATATTTGATGCCATCCACAACCATTTGGGGGTGAGGTATCTCTACTCTAACTCAACCGAGCCGATCTGGGCGGGCGATCGCCACCATCAATCTGACTCTCCATCTAATGCTGCGCTTGCTTATTTGCCGGAACTTCCCCCACAATGGATAGAAAACATGAGGCTAGTAATCCGTAGTGCTGATTTTGACTTAATTGCAAGGACGATCGAGGAAATAAGGGACGACAGTCATGAATTTGCTGCCATGCTTCAGGGTCATCTGGATAATTTTGACTACCAGAAAATTATCAATTTAATTGCCGAAGCCCAGAAATATAATGATGGAGGTGAAGATCCATCTGGTAATCTCCTCTAGAGCATGGCGTTAAAAAGGCGATCGATATTCATCTGAATCTACTGTTAGCAAAAAAGTAGGTATAAACATCGGTTTAAACCTGGTTTTTTTACATAAATTGTAGCCGCTAACAGAGAAAAAAAGAAAAACTCAGGGCAAGTAAATTTATGAAAAGACCTGTGATTGTTTGTATTGATGACGAACCTGACGTTTTGAACAGTTTAAAAATTGCACTAAAAAATGCGATCGGCGATCGGTGTATTATTGAAACAGCAGAAGGTGGAGAAGATGCTTTAGAATTGCTGGCAGATTTGCAAGCAGACGAACATGAAATAGCTTTAGTAGTTTCCGATTATATAATGCCGGATATCAAAGGAGACGAACTGCTCCAAATAATTCACGAGCGATCGCCCAATACGCTAAAAATTATGCTAACTGGTCAAGCAGATTTAGATGCCGTGGGCCACGCTATCAAGTATGCCAAGCTGTACCGCTACATCCCCAAACCTTGGCACAATGAAGATTTGAAGTTAACAGTAGTCGAAGCAGTTCACAGCTATTTGCAAGACCAAAAGTTGGCTGATGAAGTTATTAAGGGACGGGAAGCAAACCAGAAGTTGCAGCTAGCCAATGAGGAATTATCGGCTGCTGAAAGCCGGTTGAAGCAATTTTTAGCTGCTTTACCTGTGGGGGTATCCGTTTACAATCCCGACGGCTCGATCGCCTATATCAATCATTCAGCCCACCAGTTGCTGGATGCAGGTACTGAGCTAGCAGACACTATGCTAGCCAACAGTCTGCAACAATTAGTCGCAAGTTCTGAATTTTATGAAGCTGAAAACGATCGCCTGTATTTCCCTGAAAATTTTCCGATTTTACGGGCGCTCAAAGGAGAATCTGTCAAAGTTAGTGAAGTACAGATATTGCAATACGGTCTGACAATCACTCTAGAAATAAGTGCCAGACCAATTTTTGACAATCAGGGAAATATTGTTTTTGCGATCGCAGTCATTCAAGATATCAGCCAGCGCAAAGAATTAGAAAATTTCTTAGCAAATTACCAGCGCACCTTAGAAGCTGAAATTGTAGAACGCACAGAACAACTGCAAAAAGCTGCCTTCGCCGCCGAAGCAGCAAACAGAGCGAAAAGCACGTTTCTCGCCAACATGAGCCACGAGTTGCGTACACCCCTGAATGCGATACTCGGCTTTACTCAAATTGTCGAGCCCAGCCCGAATTTGACAGTAGAAGACCGAGAAAATATCAGAATTATTTACCGCAGCGGCGAACACTTGCTGACTTTAATCAATCAAGCTTTAGACTTGGCAAAAATCGAAGCGGGCCGGATGATTATTTTTCCGACAAACTTCAATCTCTACGACTTGCTTGACGAAATGGAAGATATGTTTCAACTACGAGCTAAAAATCAAGGTTTGCAGTTAGTTTTTCAGCGAAATATAGATGTTCCGCAGTACGTGCGAACTGATGAGGTAAAACTGCGCCAAGTGCTAATCAATCTCCTCAGTAATGCGATGAAATTCACCAAAATCGGCGGGGTGTCAGTAAGAGTGAGACGGAAGAGGCAAGGCAGTTCGGCAGGGGCAGATGCAGGGGATGTTATGGATGTCATGGATAGAAGTAATAGAGAAGAAGCCAGAGGAAATGATTCAGAAGGCGAACTTGTGATTGCTGATGAAAATCCGACAAATTTAGATGGTTCGACAAGTTACAGTCCGCCTGAAAGTGGAAATTTGACGGAGAATGATTTAGACTTGTCTGGTTCGTTGTTTCTGCAATTTGAAGTGCAAGATACCGGAAGTGGCATTTCTCCAGAAGAATTGGGTAAGGTTTTTCAAGCATTCGTGCAAACAGAATCTGGTCAAAAAGCTCAAAGAGGAACTGGTTTAGGCTTGACGATTAGCAGCCAATTTGTACGGTTAATGGGTGGCAATATTACTGTGGAAAGTGAACAAGAGCGAGGTACGATTTTTAGATTTGAGATTGAAGTTGATGCAGTTGATGCGGCTTCGATTCCTACCCCGGAAATCAGCAGCGAGGTGATTGGACTGAAACCAGATGTGCCATCCTACCGGATTTTAGTTGTGGACGATCGCACAGACAACCGCCAACTTTTAGTCAAAATGCTTTCTCCCTTGGGTTTTGCACTCCAACAGGCTAGCAACGGCTCTGAAGCGGTAGAAATGTGGGAAAACTGGCAGCCGCACTTAATCTTGATGGATTTGCAAATGCCGGTGATGGATGGGTGCGAAGCGACGATGGAAATTAGACTCAGGATAAATCAGAGAAACCATCCGCCAGCAACCAGCCAGGAAATCAACGTTTCCGGTGTCGAACCCCCGATGCCGAAGATTGTTGCTTTGACGGCTAGTACCGTTGAAGGGAGGCGATCGCTTGCTTTATTGGTCGGCTGCGACGATTTTATTAGCAAACCTTTCCGCAAAACAGATATATTTGATATCCTCCACAAACATTTGGGGGTGCAGTATCTCTACTCTGACTCAACGGAGTCGATCCGGGCGGGCGATCGCGGCGATCGATCTGACTCCCAGTCTAATGCTGCGCTTGCTTATTTACCCAAACTTCCCCCAGAATGGATAGATAACATGAAGCAGGTAATCCGCAGTGCTGATTTTGACTTAATTGCCAGGAAAATCGAGGAAATAAAGGATACTTATCCTGAATTGGCCGCAATCCTTCAGGGTCATCTGGATAATTTTGATTACCAGAAAATTCTTAATTTAATTGCCGAGGCGGAGGAATCAGATCGTGGAGATGAATGAGGCACAAATTGATAACTATCAAGCGGATATTTTAGTAGTTGACGATACGCCAGACAATCTGCGTCTGTTGATTAGAATTTTGCAAAAAAATGGCTATAAAGTTCGACCTGTTACTAATGGTTTTTCTGCCATAGATGCGATTCAATCGAGCGCGCCAGATTTGATTTTGCTCGATATTATGATGCCGGACTTTGATGGGTACGAATTATGTAAAAAATTGAAATTACAACCGCAATTTAGCGATATACCAATCATTTTTATCAGCGCGCTAGAAGAAGGAATAGATAAGGCAAAAGCTTTTGAAGTGGGCGGAGCAGATTATATCACAAAACCTTTTCAGGTCAAAGAAGTATTGGCGCGAGTCAGCAATCAACTGACTGTGCGTTCATTGCAAATGCAGTTGCAAGAAAAAAATCAAAAATTAACAGATAAAAATGTTCTGTTGCACCAGGAAATTACCGAACGCCTACAGGTAGAAATGGAAACGAGGTTGCTGCTACAAGCAACTCAAGCTATTAGCAAATCTGAAGATTTTGAGTCGGCTATAGATGTGATTTTAGGTTTAATTTGCCAAACTATTGAATGGAATTTGGGCGAAGCTTGGATTCCCAACAGTGAGGGCGTTTTAAGATGTGCTACAGGCAGGTATGTCAGCGACTCGAGTTTTTCGCTGTTCCGAAAGACAAGTTGGCAGTTAACTTTCTCCCCCGGTGTGGGACTCCCCGGGAGAATTTGGCAGTCGCAGCAGCCTGAATGGATTGAGGATGTTTCTCATGCACCGGAACAAGTTTTTTTGCGTTCGCAAATTGCAGTGAATGTGGGATTGAAAGCGGCTTTTGGAGTGCCAATTTTGGCGGACAAGCAAGTGTTAGCTATTTTGATTTTTTATCGCGAGAAAGTTCTGGAATGTCAGCCGCGCTTGTTGGAATTGGTGAGTGCGGTTGCTACGCAGCTCGGTTCGCTGATTCAGCGGAAACAAGCTGAGGCGGCGCTGAAATTGCAGCAAGAGCAAACAGAGAAGTTGCTGCTGAATATTTTACCGAAACCTATTGCCGATCGCCTGCAAAAAGAGCAAAAGTTGATAGCGGATCATTTTGATGAGGTGACGGTATTGTTTGCCGATTTGGTGGGTTTTACAGAGTTTTCGACTCACAAAAGTCCGACGCAGTTGGTGGAAATTTTGAACGGGATTTTCTCGGAGTTCGATCGCTTGTCTGAGTTGCACGGGTTGGAAAAGATTAAGACGATTGGGGATGCTTACATGGTGGTTGGGGGTTTGCCGACGGCGCGGGCGGATCACGCGGAGGCGATCGCCCTTTTAGCTTTGGAAATGCAGGCAGCTCTCAGACGGTTTAATATCAAAATTGGCGAAAGTTTTGAATTGCGGCTCGGGATTCACAGCGGTGCGGTGGTGGCGGGAATTATCGGGATTAGCAAATTTAGCTATGATTTGTGGGGCGATACTGTGAATGTTGCTTCGCGGATGGAGTCGAACGGATTACCTGGTAAAATTCAAGTGACTGCGGCGACTTACGAGCGCTTGAAAGATCAGTTTGTTTTTGAAGAACGCGGTCAAATTCCGGTTAAAGGTAAAGGAACAATGCTGACTTACTGGTTGATTGAAGAACAAACTAAATGTATTTAAAATTTTTATAGTCAATTTCAGTTAAGATGAAAATTGGCTCAAAATTGCACTCTCGGTAGGGTAGATATTTTGCAAACAGTTGAAACAAAAAAATCGCCGACAGCATTCAAAAAAGTCCTGGTTATTTTAATGTCACTGGTAGCGGTAGCGCTACTGGCGATCGCAACTTTTATCCTAATTCCCGGAGAAAAAACAGTGTTTGCTGGAAAAAAACCCACCAATATCGGCGTTGTATCAGGAAAACTCGCAGCGTGTCCCGATCGCCCCAACTGCGTCAGCAGCTTCAGTCAAGATGCCGAACACCAAATTGAGCCTTTGGCTTACACTTCGTCCCCTGCTGAGGCTATGGCTAAGCTCAAAGGAGCGATCGACTCAAGCGCCAAAACTAAAATTGTCACCGCAACTGATAATTACCTGTATGCAGAGTTCACCAGTGCTTTGATGGGTTTTGTCGATGATGTGGAATTTTTGGTGGATGATGCAGCAAAAGTCATCCACGTGCGATCGGCTTCGCGTTTGGGACAGTCGGATTTAGGAGTTAACCGCAAAAGGATAGAAACCATCAGAGCTCAACTAAATTAAGTGCGAGCATAATTTCTAGGTGTTAACACAGCCCCGTCCTGTTTGCAGGAGGGGCTTTGATTTTGCTACCTCACAGCGCACGGCGCTTGGGGGCGCTAACCGAGTCAAACTTTCCTCAACACCAAGCGGACTCAAGAAAATAAGGCAATTTTAAGCAGCTTATCTTCACACTCTGGCTCGATCGCCTGAAATATTGTAAAGCAGCGGTTTCAACAGCCGTGTCTTGTCAACCCACATATAATAGCCTTTCTCAGAAAGATGAGGTACGACTGGGGATAGGGCATTGGCCTCCGTGGCCTCCGTGGCCTCCGTGGCCTCCGTGGCCTCCGTGAGCATACCTCACTTTTTTGAGAACCGCTATATATTCTGGATGTGCATTATAGATATCGGTGAACACGCCCCTACAGAAATTACCAATGACAACTGACAACTGACAACCAACAACTGACAACTGACAACTGACAACCAACAACTGACAACTGACAACTGACAACTGACAACTGACAACTGACAACTGACAATTGACAACCAACAACTGACTAATTAAGATTCTTCGTCCAAGTGTTCGGCGACTGCTTGGTAAAGTTCTAAAACGTGCCGATCGAGTAAACTATAAAAAACTTGTCTGCCAACTTTGCGGTAACTTACCAACCGTATCGCCCGCAATGCCCGCAACTGGTGCGATACCGCCGATTCGCTCATGCTCAAAGCCGCCGCCAAGTCGCACACGCACAATTCTTGATTTGCTAAGACTGACAGCAGCCGCAGCCGGTTCGCATCTCCCAAAAGACTGAAAAACTCTGCCATCCGTTGAGCTTTTGCGGTGTTGAGCACTTGTGTTTGGATGTCTCCAACCCGCGAACTTTCCACTACGTGCGATCGCCCGCAAATTGGTGTATCGTTTTGTTGCTCAGGCTGACTTATCGCTCCGTTAACAGCAGACTTCGGTGACATCTTTTCCCGGCTGATTTTAATTCTCATTTTCATATTAGCGCGATCGGCTTACCTTTTGTTACAAAACTTTTACATATCCTTGACATATATCTGAATATATGTTCAGATATTATTAGAGCGAAACACACCAGGAGAATGTAAAATGACCACTGTCACCCAAATGAAATGCGCCTGTCCTTCTTGCCTGTGCGTTGTCAGCCTTAGTGAAGCGATCGAAAAAAGCGGCAAATCCTACTGTTCCACTGCTTGTGCTGACGGCCACCCCAACGGTAGCGGCTGCGGCCACACCGGCTGCGAGTGCAGCAAATAAATATTCCGCTTCAGAACAGGTTAAGAAACAACCGTAAAATCTATCTAAAGGGAGATGCAACCAGCGCATCTCCCAATTTTCGTGCTTTTAGGTTAAATTAAAGTTAAAATACGGGTAATTAAAGGTTAAAATTGCCTTAATAGACGAAGCAGACAGCGAAAAAGCACCTTTGTTAGCAGCGGAATACAATAAAAGTAAGTTAGCGCGGCGGTACTAAGTGCCAAGACTGCTATTAATAGCAGAGACAGAACCACAAGTTGAATTAGGAGGGGGCAATGAAAGAGCGGGAAGATTTTTTACATCCTCGCAGTCGCTACTACGGTGATTTCACACCTGAAAACTTGGCGTTTAATGCCAACTTGCAGGAATTTGCTCAGAAAATAACTTATATTTGCTCTCTTGAAACTGGGGGTAAAATTAGCGCTGAGAAAGCCTATAAAGATATTAAGGCACTTTGGAAAGACTTAAAATCGTCTAAGAAGCAATTGGGAATTGGGCAAAAACCCCCCAGTACCGATGGGGACAATTCACCTTAAATTCATCGCAGATAGGACGTACGGTTGAAACCGCATCTATAAAAACGAAGTCCGCCTCCGCGGACTGAAGAAAATAATATAATTTTAACCGTCTTCAAACCGCGGAGGCGGTTTTTGTTTGTCTAGACGCGGTTTCAACCGCCGACTTTTCTATGGTTTAGAAGTTGGTGTTACTTCTCCTGCAAACCGAGTGCAATTGCCGCCGAGGCCGGAGGTAATTGCACAAGTATTAGTTTTTAGCATTCCTTCATAGGTGTCAGCGCCAGTGCTGGAACCGCCTAACTCGTCGCTGTAAAGTTCTTTGTCCGAAATTTTGACATTTGCTTCCCTCGCTACAGTCTGCATTAACTTCGGATTAGTTGTGGTTTCTACAAAAATTGTCGGCACTCCTGCTGTCTTAATTTCTGATGATAATTCGGCAATTCTGGCGGCTGTGGGCTGTTCTTCTGTTGTCACTCCCTGCAAAACTCCCGCAATCTCTAAGCCGTAAGCATTGGCATAGTAACTCAGGGCATCGTGAGTTGTAACTAATTTGCGTTTTTCGGTCGGAATTGTCGCAATTTGTGCTTTAATCCAAGTATCTAATTTTGCTAAATTATCTGTTAATTTGGCGGCATTGCTAGTATAAAGTTCGGCATTGTTGGGAGCAATTTTTTTCAATTCATCACGAATTGTTTCTACCATCCGCACGCCATTTTGAGGATTATGCCAAACGTGAGGATCGGGGACTTTTTCGCCTGCTGCGTGGGGTTTATTTTCCGCTTTTTCTTCGTGTTCGTGTTCGTGTTCGCCCATCAGCGGTTTGGGAACGGCGAGTTCGTGTACGGCAATTTTTGGTGCGGTATTGGTACTGGATTTAATTAATTTAATGATGCTGGGTTCGTGGTCGTAGCCGGCGTATAAAATCAGATTGGCCGTTTCAATGGCTTTGCGGTCTTCCGGCTTGGTTTGATAGGCGTGGGGGTCTTCTCCGGGCTTAATTAAACAGGTGGTGTCGATCGAACTTTCGGCAATTTTTTTAGTTATGTCGCAGATAACGCCAGTCGTGGCTACGACTTTTGGCAAATTGGAACTCTGGATATCGGGCGCCGGCTTGCTGGTTTCGGAACCCGAAGAGCACCCAACCAGTCCGCAGCCGATCGCCAAAACCGCCACACCGCACAATCTGCTGCTTTTTTCCATCAAGTTTTTTAACATTTCACCTTTGGAACGATAATCGTTATTACTTTTAGAGTTATCCTATTCTAGTAGGCACGAACAAGAATCGTTCTCAAAATCTTAAATTATGTTAGAAGTGCAAGACTTGGCTGTAAATTATCGAGGAATTTCGGCCCTCAACGGCGTAAATTTTCAGTTAGATCCGGGACAGTTAACTGGTGTGTTCGGCCCCAACGGCGCGGGGAAAAGCACCATGGTGAAGGCGATGCTGGGATTGATTCCGACCTGTCGGGGTTTGGTAAAATATCAGGGGCGGTTGTTGAAGGAACAGTTGGGACGGGTGGCTTACGTGCCGCAGCGATCGCAAATTGACTGGGATTATCCAATTACAGTGCACAATGCGGTGATGATGGCGCGAACTGTTCACACTGGTTGGTTTCGCAGTCCCTCGAAGCAGTCGCAGGAATTGGTGAAAACTGCTTTGTTGCGGGTGGGAATGTGGGATTTGCGCGATCGACAAATTGGCGAACTCTCCGGGGGACAGCAGCAGCGCATATTTTTAGCACGATCGATCGCCCAACAAGCCGACTTATTCTTCTTCGACGAGCCCTTTAGTGCGATCGACAAAGCCACAGAAGAGATTATCTTCGATATTTTCGCCGAACTCAAAGCCGAAAACAAAACATTGCTAGTAATCAGCCACGATTTAGGCGACACTTTAAAAAAATACGATAATTTATTATTACTCAACAAGCAGTTAATCGCCACTGGTTCCTGCCGAGAAGTCCTCACCGCCGCCAATATTCAAAAAGCCTATGGATACGATTTAAGCTTAGTTGCAGCGTAAGCAAAATGGGAATATTCTAACTGTAGTATTCGTAGGAACGCACCCATTGGTGTCATCAACTTAACATCAAACGCAGTCTGTGACTGCTGCTTGAATATTAGGCTACAGATCCCCCCTAGCCCCCCTTAAGAAGGGGGGGACAAGAAGAACTCAAAGTCCCCCTTTTTAAGGGGGATTTAGGGGGATCTGGCCTCGGATATGAACGAGAGATACAAAGGACTTTAGCGTTAAGTTGATACCTATGGGACATACCTTACCCGATATATCGAGGAAATTAAATGTTAAACATACTAATTGAGCCACTAAAATTCGAGTTCATGCGAAATGCGATCGCCGTCGGCATATTGCTAGGAATTGTCTGCGCGGTAGTCGGCTCATACTTAATTGTACAGCAAATGGGAATGATGGTAGACATGATTGCCCATTCAGTATTAGCAGGACTGCCGGTGGCATTTTCTTTAGGCTTCAATATTTCGATCGGCGCATTTATATCAGGAATCATCAGCGCGGTAATTATGGCGTGGATTCAATCGCAATCCCGGATTAAAATAGATGCAGTCATGGCATTAATTTTGTCAACATTTCTAGCAATTAGCGTCACCTTAATTAGCTTATTGCGGACAACAAAACTAGACTTAGACGGGTTTTTGTTTGGAAATATATTGTCAGTTGCACCGTCTGACGTACAGCAGACTTTTTTGATAACTGTAATTATTTTGGTTGCAGTTAAAATCTTTTACAAAGAACTGCTATTTTATACCTTCGATCCGTTGGGGGCGCAAGCGTCTGGTTTGCCTGTAAACTGGATTTACTTGGGGATGATTTCGGCGATTACGCTGACTGTGGTTGCGAGTTTGCAAACTGTGGGCGCACTGTTAGTAATTTCGCTGTTAATCGGGCCGGGAATTACGGCGTATTTGTTAGTAAAAGAGTTACATTTAATGATGGGAGTGGGGGCAATTATTGGAATTACAGCTAGTCTGACTGGAATGTATCTTAGCTATTATTTTAATATGCCATCTGGTGCAGCAATTGTATTAGTTGTTTTTGGATTATTTTTAGTAGCTTTGCTGTTCAGTCCCAGTCAAGGAATTTTGACGAGAAAGAGAGGATAGCATTCCTGGAGGCACAGGATTTATCTGTAGTGCATTTTTTACTCTTACTTACGCAAAAAGTTCCCCGTAGGGACACGGCAATGCCCAAGGCGTGTCAACTTAAGGTAAAACCCATAGTCCGGCAAGGGTTGAAACCCCTGCCTCAAAGCTAAAGTCCTCTTAAGAGGACTGAGAATAAAAATTTTAAACTCATTAGTCCTCTTTAGAGGACTTTAGCTATTAGACAGGGACTTCAGTCCCTGGCGGACTGGCGGGTGGGTGGGAGGACTGGCGGACTGATAGCTTAAGTTGACACTAATAGGCTCTTGGAGTGTCCCTACAGGGGCTACATATAGAGGTTTTGCTTACTTAGCTTGACAAAAGGTTTCGTAAACACCATCAAGCAGTAAATTAAGAGCAAAAGTTGCTTTTTCGGCAGCTAATAGCGCTTCCTGTTGTGCTTCTTCAGTTTCACAAAGCTGTAACAGCGCTTCGCGGGTGGCTTGCGAGTGGAACTCGTCGGCTTTTTCGTGAACTTGAAAGAAAGACAAAGCAGCTTGTGAATCGATGCCGTAGAATTCCTTTAAACCAGCGATTTTGGTTGTGGAAACTTCGGGGATTTGTGCTTCGTAAGCGTAGAGGGCGGCTAAACCTTTGGCGGGAGATTCGCTGCGCGCTAAGTCTTTGAGAATGCGGACGGATTCGGTGGTTTTTTCTAGGTGTTCGCGTTCGAGAACTGCTGTTCTATCTAAACCCAAACCTTCGGCGAAGCGCAGCCACAGTTCGGGGTGATTTGCGCAGCCTCTTTCTTCTTCTATCAGGTTTTCGAGGAGCATTTGACGAATTTTGATGTCGTCACAGGCGGCGTGCGTAGCGCTGACGTAGGTGGGGAAGTTGTGGACTTGCAGGTAGTATTCTTGTGCGTACTCTTGCAGCATTGCGAGGTCGAGTTTGCCTTCGTTCCACATTTGGTAGAACGGGTGTTTCAGCAGGTGGTTTTGGTCGAGAATGCTGTTGAGTTGTTCGAGAAATTGCTGTTGTGTCATAATTGTCGATCGCCCTTAAGGATAATGCAGCAAACCTGCGATAAAATTGGTTCGCAGTCAGGACTTGGGCCCTACAATAAAATGTTATGGTAATCTAGCAATTTGTCAAGACAAGTTTTCAATTGTTTATGTTGGGCTCAAGCGAGTACCGACACCCAGCAGCCAATTTAACATCGGTTGAATCCCTTGCAGGGCAAGAATTACGACCAAACCAGCAATTCGCCGCCATTCCCCCCAGCCGCCAGAAACTGACCATCGGGGTGCCATGCGAGACAGGAAAAACCGCCCTGTGCGCCTTCGAGAATTTGCAGCAATTGTGCTGCTTCGTACCACAAACAAAGTTGATCGTCGGCGGATGCAGAAGCTAATAAAAATGTGTTAGGTTGAAAGGCGATCGCACTTACGACATTTTCATGCACTTCTAACCCCCAAGAATTCCAACCGACACTTTCATCAGCATCTCTTTCCCAAACAGAAATGCCTCCAGAACTCGAAGCGGCTAACAAAGGTGCACCCAAAGAATTAGTTCTATCCGACCAAGCCAACTCCCGAACCTTCCCCGGAAAACCCTGCATTACCCACGGTTCAAAACTGCCCCATTCACTAACAATTAGGGAGTTGTCCATATTACCGCAAGCTAAATATTCCCCTTGGGGCGACCAAGCAATTGCACCTGTTACAGACGGTACTGATAAAATTTCCGGGTCTTCGTCCCAGTCATCGCCACTCCAAACTTTAACACCTTGATAGCCGCTAACTGCCAGATATTGAACAAGAGGATGCCATGCTAAATCGAGGATAGATGACGAGTCGAAATTCAGCGTTACTTCCACAACATTATCATCAGCATTCCAGACTTGAACGCAGCGGCCCAGACTGAAAGCTAATTGATTGGAGTGCGGACTCCAAGCTAACTTATCAACCCAGACCCGCTGGTTATCCAAATTAGCGATTAATTCCCCAGAATCAACGCGCCAAATTTGAACTTTTCCGTCTTGTCCGCCCGCAGCTAAGAATTGACTGTCGGCGGAAAAAGACAAACAATCTGCTGATTTTCCTGTAGCAGTTTGCAGCGGTTGTAAAGATAATTGATTAATTTCCCCTGTCGCCAGCATCACTTCGCCCGCAGCGGAACAAACTGCTAAAGTTGCGCCATCCGGCGACCAATTAACAGCAGTTATATAGTCAGACAGCATGGCTTTGGCGTAGAAGTCAAGGGTTTGTTCGCGACCTTTTAAACTAGACACTGATGGAAATCCTCTCGCAATTGAGTTTCGTTTAAGTTGCGGCCGATAAATACGAGTTCGTTTTTCGGAGTTTCCGTGGCCTTCCAAAGTCTATCGGGCCGGCCATCAAATATCATGTGCACTCCTTGAAAAACAAATCGCTCGTTTTTTCCAGCTATGTTTAAAATGCCTTTTGTGCGAAAGATATTCGGGCCTTGAGTTCGCAGCAATTCCTCAATCCAATCGCTAAATTTATTGCCGTCAATCGCACCGGGTTCGACTATTGCTACGGAAGTTACTGTTGCGTCGTGTTCGTGTTCGTGTTCGCCCAAAAAGTCGGGTTCAATTTCTAGAGCGCGGTTCAAATCAAATGCTTTGACACCCAACAAAGCATTCATATCTAATTCAGCGTTGCGGGTGCGGTGGATTTTTGCCATTGCATTCATGGCGCGAATTCGCTTTTCTAATTCTGCCAACTCTTCGGTTGTGACCAAATCTGTTTTGTTTAGCAAAACTACGTCAGCAAAGGCAATTTGTTCTTGAACTTCCTCTGCATCCCAATGTTGCCATACGTGCTTAGCATCAACGACAGTGATTACTGCATCTAGCAGCAATTTGTCGCGCATATCTTCGTCTACAAAAAATGTCTGAATTACTGGTGCGGGGTCGGCTAAACCTGTGGTTTCGATGACTATGTGGTCAAATTTGTCGCGCCGCTTCATCAAGTTGCCGATAATCCGAATTAAGTCGCCTCGGACTGTACAGCAAATGCAGCCATTGTTCATCTCGAAAATTTCTTCGTCAGCATCAATGATTAGTTGGTTGTCGATGCCTACTTCGCCGAATTCGTTGACAATGACTGCAACTTTTTTACCGTGTTCCTGTGTTAAAATGTGGTTGAGTAGCGTAGTTTTGCCGGCTCCCAAGTAGCCTGTAAGAACGGTTACGGGAACTGATTCGATCGCCCTAGCAGTCACCATATTTTACCTCGATTATTGTACAATGATAACCATTATCGTTATTGTACACCAGACAAGCTGACAGCAGCCACCAGATTAAATAATGTTAATAAATTGTTCGCAAGAGCTTTTGAATATTGGACATTGGGCTAGAAACCCGGTTTCTACGAGTTTTGGGAAAAAAAACGAGAAATCTAGCAAGAAACCGGGTTTCTGAGGTCAGTGTCCGTGACTAATGACTAATGACTAATAACTAATGACTAATGACTCAAGAGAATTAATTGCCGATTATAGCTGCAATTCGATCGCGCTCCAACTCTTTGCCAATAATCACCAGCTTGGTTTGGCGGAGCTCGGAAGGTTGCCAAGGGCGATCGTAAAAACATTCTATGCGATCGCCAACACCTTGCAACACCATCCGCATCGGTTTCTTGGGAACCGCCACAAACCCTTTAATTCGATAGATTTCTTCCTGCTGCATCAAGGCTTGCAGCTTTTTCACCAAGGCTTCCGGTTCAAATTCGCGATCGGCAATAAAGAAAGTCGAGTTAATATCATCATCGTGCTCGTGTTCCTCTTCCGTGTCGTGGTGACTCGGGCGGGACTCCAAATCATCCTCAACCGCCGCATTAAATCCCAACAGCACATCGGGGTTAATTTCGCCAGCCTTGCAAGGCACAATTTTTACACTCGGGCGTAACTCTTGCTGCAACCAGGTTTGAACTTTCTGTTGAGTTTCTGAATTTACGCGATCGACCTTCGTCAACAGTACCATATCGGCACAGGCCAACTGATCTTCAAACAATTCCTCGATCGGCGTTTCGTGATCCAAACTATCATCAGCCTGTCGCTGCGCCATCAAAGCATCAATATCCCCCACAAAATTACCGCTAGCAATAGCTTCGCAATCAACAACAGCAACCACGCCATCAACAGTAGCACCCGTGCGAATTTCCGGCCAGCGAAAAGCTTGAATCAAAGGCTTAGGAAGTGCGAGGCCAGAAGTCTCAATTAAGATACAATCAATTTGGTCTTTGCGCTTCAACAATTCCTGCATAGTCGGCAAGAATTCCTCTTGAACAGTGCAGCAAAGACAACCATTTGTTAATTCTACAATATTGGTTATTGCCTCTTCTCCATCATCGCAAACTTGGCAATCGCGCAGCAATTCTCCGTCAATTCCAATTTCGCCAAATTCGTTAACTAAAACAGCTATGCGGCGGCCTTGATTGTTTTGCAATAAGTGGCGAATTAAGGTAGTTTTGCCGCTACCGAGAAAACCAGTGATGACTGTAACAGGAATCTTGTGCATGGATACTTTTGTTGCTGTTTGTGTGATGGAATATCTTTCAATTTTAGGTCAATTGCTGACAAAAAACTCGTTAAACCGACAGTCCGGCAGGGGTTGAAACCCCTGCCTCAAAGCGAAAGTCCTCTTGCATAGGACTAATGAGTTCAAATTTTTATTCTCAGTCCTCTTTAGAGGACTTTCGCTATTAGCCAGGGACTTAAGTCCCTGGCGGATTGGTGGTCTTAGTTATCGCCGATGGGCAAAGTATGGAAGGAAAGAGCTTAATTTCCCAGCGGCGGAATTTTAGCCAAAACACCTTTTTTCAGAGCTTGAGGACGTTCAGCCCAAGGCAACAAACCATCCGGCTTAGCATAGTATTGACCCGCGCATTCCAGTACAGCCTCGACACTTTCCGGCTCATTTGCAGGCAAATCGCCAAACAAATAAGTGTACTTTCCAGCAGCAGCAAAAGACACCGCACAAGAATGACTGCAAGCACTCATGCACTCAACCTCTTGAATCTCAAATTTATCGGAAAACTCCCAATCTTGAGCGAGTTTCGATAAATCTTCCATAAATTGTTGGCCACCGCTTTTACCTTCGCGCTTCCCGTTTTTCCAAACACTAGCGCAAGCAGTGCAAACCAAAAGACAGTGTTTTGTGCGTACAGCCGTGTTACCTTTAGTTCCATTCATCATCCGTACCTCGCAGATGCGTTCAAAAGTTAGTTAAATATCGGCGGGCATTCTGACTTGAGAAACCACAAGAGTTTCATTACAGTTGCGGGACAGCGCCGGACTTGCACCGAACTTTCCCCGTTTCCTCTAGCGGCTGCTCCCCGCTAGAACCGATCGCGAATCACATCATACCGCACTTGCCGCCCTTTTGGAAAAAAGTTATCTTGGTAACAGCGATTTTTAATATCTACCCACATAAATTAACCCAGTTCGTAGTAAGGACTTTAGTCCTCTGATATTTCTGCGGACTGAAGTCCGAACGCTCAAACCTTATGAACGCTTTTCCCGACTTTTCCACACACGGCTATCAAGTAACCCGCGAACTCGGGTACAACAGTTTGGGCGGCCGCGTCACCTATCTCGCTACAAAAATTAACACAACAAAGCCAGTTGTCATCAAGCAATTTCAATTCGCCCAATTAGGTGCTAGCTGGACAGAATACGAAGCTTACGAACAGGAAATCAAAGTGCTCAAAAAGCTCGCACACCCTGGAATTCCCCGCTATCTCGATGCTTTCGGGACTGACAGCGGATTTTGCATGGTACAGGAATACAAAAATGCCGAATCTGCGATCGCCCGGACTTTCTCGCCACCGGATATTAAACAAATTGCGATCGCCACTCTAGAAATTTTAGCTTACCTGCAATCCCAAACACCACCCGTAATTCACCGCGACATCAAACCGGAAAACTTGTTGATAGATGACGAGTTAAATGTTTACCTAGTAGACTTCGGTTTTGCGCGCTTGGGAGGCGGAAATATCGCCGCCAGCAGCGTAGTCAAAGGCACAATGGGATTTATGCCACCAGAGCAAATGTTCAACCGACAATTAACAGAAGCATCCGACCTTTACGGCTTGGGTGCGACGCTGATTTGCTTGTTAACTGGTACAAAATCTGTCGATGTCGGCAACTTGATTGACGATAATTATAGCATTCATTTTCGGCATTTAGTACCGCCATTGCAGCAGGGTTGGATGAACTGGCTGGAAACAATGGTAGCGCCGAGAATACAAGATAGGTACAAATCGGCTGTTGATGCTTTGGCTGTTTTGAAGTCTCTGGATGCCAGCAGTTTACCTAAAGTGAGGCTTGAGCGCGATCGTATTCAGTTCACAGCCACAGAATTTGCAGAAAAAGTAACACAAACCGTCACTATAAGCAACCCAATTCCAGATACAATTTTAGCAGGAAGATGGGAAGTCGCACCGCATCCGAACGATCCGCCACATACCCCTTACGATCACTCTTGGATATCCTTTGAACCGCAGTCATTTGAAAGCAATGAATTGGAGTGTCAAATTGCGGTAGATACGAGCAAATTGCTAGCAAGTCAAAGTTATCAGCGGCAGATTATCCTCCACGCTAATTCCGATCCAGAGTGCCATAAATTTGCGATTCAAGTTAAAACTGCTCCTCTTCCCGAAACAATACCAATGCCCTATTTTTCTCTAAATAGACGGATGTTTATGTTCTTGTTTATCTGCGTCGGTTGGCTGTTTAGTATATATCCAGGGATTTCAGGGATTTCTTGGTTCTTATTAGCGGCGGTCCTCACGGGATTTATAGCAGCGGAACAAACGCTCGCTGCCCAAGTAAAGGGAACAAAAATCGATCGCTTAGGAGCTATTTTAGGAGCAAATTTGGGAGTTGCCATAATGCTTATAGGAGCAGATAGTTTTTGTAGAATAATTCTGGGGAGTGATTATAATGGCGTTCCGGGTATATTCTACATGGCTTTGTTAATTGGCTGTGTGGTGTCAGCTTTACTCGGTGCTTCAGCGGGTAGTGTTGCGAATATTAGCGGTTTGAACATCAGGAAATTTGCAGCTTCTGTAGTTGTGATTATCATTTTACTTACTATTCTGGCTCTGGGATCTATAGGAGAAATGATAAATATGCTGCTGGGTACGGGATATATATTTATACTTGTTTGTTGGCTTAGTTTTATGTGTTCGCTCGGAGTTAATGGTATGATTTCCGTTCGGCTTGAAAGAGGAGTTTCCGAGCAAGATGCTGTAACTATCGGATTTCTCACCGCTGGGTTTTGCATAAATTTAGGAGCCGGATTTCAACTGTTTTTGAATTTTGCGAATAATCTAGATTCAGTTGAACCAAGAGAGATTTTAGTTAGAGGAGGAATTACCATCGCCTCTCTCGCCGCCACGGCTATTCCATTACTTAACTTGATAGTTTTTAAAAGAAACAGAATCATTGCCGAATATCGCAAATCGGAACCAACTTTAATTAAACCATAACCAAATGTCCTTAATACTCCTGGACGCACGGGCGGTCAGAAACCGGGTTTTTTACGAAAATCTTTCGTCTGAGCGTAGCAAATTTGGTAAAAAACCCGGTTTCTTTGGCATAGATGCCTAAGTCACGTACAAACCTTTTCAGGACTGAAGTTCTTACTACAAACCTTACAAATTACTTATGAACGCTTTTCCTGACTTTTCCAACTACGGCTATCAAGTAACTCGCGAACTCGGACACAACCGCGCCGGCGGAAGAGTTACCTATCTCGCTACCGAAATTAATACCAAACGTTCGGTTGTTGTCAAACAATTTCAATTTGCCCAAACAGGCGCTAATTGGGCTCAATATCAAGCTTGCGAACAAGAAATTAAGATTTTGCGAGAACTGGATCATCCCAGCATTCCCCGCTATTTAGATTCCTTTCCAACTGCATCGGGTTTCTGCATGATACAGGAATACAAAAATGCCGATTCCCTCGCAACTTTGGGCCAGCTAACACCGCAGCGAACCAAGCAAATTGCTATCTCTGTTTTAGAAATCCTTAAATACTTGCAAAACCGCGTTCCGCCAGTTATTCACAGAGATTTAAAACCGGAAAATATCTTGGTTGATGACAGGATGAATGTCAGCCTTGTCGATTTCGGATTTGCTAGAATCGGGGGGGGAGAAGTGGCGGCTAGCAGCGTTGTCAAAGGCACCTTGGGTTTTATGCCACCCGAACAAATGTTCAACCGCCAGCTAACAGTCGCATCCGATTTATACAGCCTCGGCGCCACGCTAATTTGCTTGCTAATCGGCCTCAATTCTACCGAAGTTGGCAGCTTGATGGACGATACGGGGCGAATTAATTTTAAACATCGCTTACCGCAGCTTACTCCAGAATTTCTTGACTGGCTGCAAAAAATGGTGGAACCGAATTTTAAACACCGCTATGCTTCCGCAGATGCAGCCCTCAATGCTTTAATTTCCCTGGAGGTAGTTCGCCAGCCTAAAAAATCAAAACTTCCACTGATATCAATCGGAGTGTTGACAGTAAGTGCCGCTATTTTTCTCCCGTTTATCTTGAAATCTCCTCAACTTCAACAAGTAGTTAAATCCCAACCAGAAGCCAGAAAACCGAATTTAAAACCTGTGACTCAAGTGATGTTAACTAGCGAGCTAAAATCGGAACAAATTATAGATTTTGTGTCATTAGAAAAAACACAAAAAGTCTATTTTGCTGTCAGTGTCACTAACTTGTCAAAGCAAGAATATTACGCTACTTGTAGCGTATTTGACTCTCAAGGAAAATTGGCAGCCCAGGGTCTATCTCGTTTAAGAACAACCGCAGATCGACTAAATACTTGGTGCGGGTACAATTTTACAAAGGATGCCAAGCCTGGCAATTGGAAGTTTGAATTTTCTTTAGACAATCAAACAATGACACAAAATAGTTTAAAGGTATTACCTTAAAATAGTTGTATCGGGCGGGCAGTGAATTTCTGTGCCGTCAAAAGTTGGCTGCATCGGATTGCTTCGATACCCCTTTTTTTCCGGCTCGCTTTGGCAGATTGCTGAAATAGTTGTTAGTTGATTGCTAACATCTTTTTTGAAAGCAAATACTGCTCCTATATATACTGCGCCGTATTCTTTTTCCGCTTCCATAGAGAAATTCATAGGTATAGCAATCGCGATCGCGGTTTCAAATTGTGCTGGTTCGCGCTTATTCTCCAACGTTTGAACTGGCTTCATTAATAATGACTGAATTTGAGTCCTATAGTTATCTCTGCCGAGAGCTCCTTGTAGACCTAACCCTTCCAGGGAATCACTAAATTTGTTATTTTTTGCATAGTAATCTTCCTGCGCTTGATTGATGGAAACCATATCTGCTTCTGCTGACCAAGATTTGCCACTACTTGAGATTTTAATAGTGTTGAGTTGGAAATTGTAAAAAGATGCTAGTATGCCAGCCATAAAACCGCTGTAAATTACAGTCCGTACCACCAGACTGAATACTGAAACGCTGTATGTTTCACTTTTTTTATCTATATCTGTTGACATTTTTTTAACTGTCATAAAGTAAATTGGCTAAGCTTGTAAGGTGCGCGCTGCGCACCCTACAGACTATAAATTAAGCTGTTTCGTGCTGTTTGTGCCATGCGGGATGCCACAGCAATTCGGCAGTCGATCGCTTCTCGACCATTTCCTTCGTAATCGTACAGTGAGCAACATCCTTGCGGGAAGGCAATTCGTACATCACATCGAGCATTAACTCCTCCAAAATGCTGCGGAGAGCTCTCGCGCCGGTTTTGCGTCGGTAGGCTTCCTGGGCGATCGCCCGCAGCGCTTCCGGCTCAAATTCCAACTCCACGCTGTCCATCTTCAACAGCTTCTGATACTGCTTCACCAGCGCATTCCGGGGCTCAGTCAAAATCTGCATCAACGCTGCTTCATCCAGCGGCGAAATCACCGTCACCACCGGAATCCGCCCCACAAACTCAGGAATCAAGCCAAACTTGACTAAATCATCCGGCTGTACCTGCTGCAAAATATCAGCCGCCCGCTTATCCTTTGCCGGCAAAGTCGAGTTGCTTTCAGTTTCTGTTGGCTGAATAAAGCCCAAGGATTTTTTACCCAAACGCTGGTCAACTATTTTTTCTAAGCCGACAAAAGCACCGCCGCAAATAAATAGAATCTTGCTCGTGTCAACTTGAATAAAATCTTGGTAAGGATGTTTGCGGCCGCCTTGTGGGGGCACATTAACTACCGTTCCTTCCAACATTTTTAGTAGCGCTTGTTGCACTCCTTCTCCCGAAACATCTCTGGTGATCGAAGTGTTTTCGCTTTTGCGAGCAATCTTGTCAATTTCATCAATATAAATAATCCCGCGCTGTGCAGATTCGACATCAAAATCTGACATTTGCAGTAGCCGCAGCAAGATATTTTCTACATCGTCGCCGACATATCCAGCTTCTGTCAGCGTCGTCGCATCGGCTACTGCAAACGGGACTTCGAGCATTTGCGCCAAACTTTGCGCTAACAGAGTTTTGCCGCAACCTGTGGGCCCGACTAGCATGATATTGGATTTTTGCAGTTCCACATCGCTGTCGGGGGAAGACTTGCCGCTGTCTTTGGCTTGGTCTACGCTCAAGCGCTTGTAATGGTTGTAAACTGCTACAGACAGGACTTTTTTGGCTGAGTGCTGCCCGATGACGTGGTTGTCTAAATGCTGTTTAATTTCTGTGGGTTTGGGAATTTGAGCTAGAACAATTTTCGATTTGTTCGATCGACCCGGGCGTTTCGTTCCTTGTCCCTGCGACTCTCGCACCTCTGACTGGGGAATCTGCTGACCAATTGTTTTGCTGGAGTCAAAGAACTCCTCTTCTAAAATTTCATTGCACAGTTCCACGCATTCATCGCAAATGTAGACGCCGGGCCCAGCTATTAACTTGCGGACGTACTCCTGCGACTTACCGCAAAAGGAGCATCTGAGATGGGAGTCATATTTTGACATATTTAGCCTCTTACTTGACGGTTGCGGTTGCTTGTTTCGACTGGAAAGTTTCGCCGGGAGCGATTCTTAGCCCTAGAAAGGTTTCCCAAGCGGACACCCCAGCCAGTCAGTCGATTTTAGACTTCGACTTCGCTCAGTCGAACGATTTTAGATTTGAGATTTACTCCACGGATAAATTTTGGAGGTTTAACCTTCGTCTAAAACTTAGGGATCTACACGAATTAAGTCAGGGGCTTGTTTACATTTTTTGCCTGCTCAAGCTTCGCGCTCTCTATTTCTAAGTTAGCACTTTTGAGCCATCACTTATGAGTCATGAGTCATGCGACCAAATTTTAAATTTTCCCTCTTGAGCACTCGCGGCACTCGCTTACCATTTTTTGTATTCCAAAAATTTTCCTGACATAATTATTTTCACTCGATCGCCTTTTGGGTCTGTTTCTTTCTCGACATCCAAAGTAAAGTCGATCGCGCTCATAATCCCGTCACCAAATTTTTCGTGGATCACTGCTTTGAGCGGCATCCCGTACACCTGCATAATTTCATAGAACCGATAAATCAGCGGGTCAACTGGAACTGCTGCATCCAAAGAACCTTTTAACGGAGGTTCGCACAGCACCGCAGCCATCTCGTCCGACAGTCCCAAAGCCAATCCAATTTTTTCGGCTTCATCCACCGATGCGGTAGCTTGACGGTAAATAACTGCGGCAATCCAAACTTCATCGCGACCCAAAACTTTTTCCAATTCTGCAAAACTAATTCCCTTAGCTTTTTTAGCAGCCAAAAGCTTTTCGGTTATTTCAGAAATTGCCATTAAATATTCTCCAACTCACTGCCGTGCTAGATGGCAAATTTTTATCATATTTTGGTAATATTGTCAATACCAATTCTCTAAAAAAAACGGAATCTATGGCTCGGAACTTTAGCAAAAGCTGGTCTTGTTAATCCGCCTTGCCTTGCAACAGATCGCTCCCCAAATAACAGATAAATGCCCTGCGGCAATGGTACAGTTGGCAGTATATGTAGTGCAAGTTACACACACCCAGGCATTCGGCAACAGACTTGCCTGCCGAAATTCGACGGTGCCAGCCGAGGGCACGGATGGCGATATCCCACAGATCAGACCCCTTTACCGCTCACAACATAGAACTGACAAAAGTATGGAGATTCAGACCAAAGACTACAGCATTGAGTACGATCGCGCTACTCAAACAATTACCTGCTGCGGCTCATTCCGGCTCAGCCAGACGGAAGAATACGCGCCGATCGTCGATCTGCTCAACGAAGTAACTGACTCATCGCCAAACACAATTACTCTAGACTTGCGAAAGCTAGAATTTTTAAACAGTTCGGGAATTAATATTGTCTCAAAATTTGTGATCAAAGTGCGCCAGCAAAAAAATATTCAAATCGCCGTCAAAGGCTCTAAACAGATACCCTGGCAGGGAAAATCACTGAAGAACTTGCAGCGGCTGATGCCTTCGTTGCACTTAGAATTAGAATAAAAAATCCAAAAAGGTAACGCTGAGTCCCCGAAAAAGTCCGGGCAGGAGCATGAGTGGGGTACAAGTGAAGCGGAATAAGTCATAGTTAAGTTACCACCAAACTGTAACAAACTTCAGTACCGACTAAAAAATACCAATTCTCAATTGCTATGCAGGAAGAACCATCAAGAGAACAGCTACTTTTGGACGTTCAGCGACTGAGTGCAGAACTTGAAAACTTGAAGGGCGAAAAGGTAGATCTAGAAATTTTGCTGGAGACTACCACCGAACATTCCGATACGATGGAAGCTCACTTGCTCTCTCAAAGCGAACAGCAGTTTCGGGCGATCGCCTCGGCAACTCCGGTACCGATACTGGTCTCTCGCCTCTGTGACGGCTTAATTCTGTATGCAAACGTGAAATCGGCGAATCTCCTGAACATAGCTGTCGAATCATTGATCGGCTCTCACACCCGAGACTTTTATTTCAATCCGAGCGACCGGCCGCTTGTACTAGAGGCCCTGGCCAAAGACGGATACCTTCAAGACTACGAACTCAATTGCAAAAAATCTGACGGTAGCCATTTCTGGGCCACGATCTCGGTTCAGCCGCTGGTGTTCAAAGGTGAGGCGGCGACATTGTGCGCTTTGTACGACCTCACCCAGCGCAAGCAAGCAGAACAAACCCTCCAAGAAAGCGAACATCGCCTCCGCCGCCAGAGTCTGGCTCTGTTGCAGCTAGGCCGGCAGAGGACTCTCAACAGCGGTGCGCTGAATGCGGGAATTCGCGAAATTACCGAGGCTGCCGCTCGCACTTTGGAAGTGGAAAAAGTCAGCGTCTGGCTTTACAACCATTTCAGATTTGGCGCCCGCCAGCAGAGCGAACCTCAGCTCAATTTTACCCACAGAGCGATCGCCCAAAACCAAGCAGAATCGATCGATACAAAGACGCCCGCCCGAGAGCGATACCAGGGACTGAATCATTCTAAGTTTAAAATCCCCAACCTCAAATTAGTTTGTCTGGACTTGTACGATCGCACCCACGAGAATCATTTGAGTCGCCAGCAAATATCCGGAGGCGATGTACAATTTTCAATCGTCGGCGCCCAAGGCGAGACACCGGGCGAAAACTTAGCTGAGGAAAATCCTTTAAAAGCGGCGCCAAACACTCAAAAGTCCGAAACTCATTTGTGCCACTTATCTTCGGTAGAAGAACATTCCGCTGTACTGCCAAATCAGAGCAAGCCAAATTCATCGATCTTAAATGTAGCAATTCGGCTCGGCGGCCAGATCGTGGGCATCCTCTCTGTCGAACATATCGGTGCGCCCCGCCAGTGGGCTCTGGAGGAGCGCACCTTCGCCGATTCTTTGGCAAACTTGGTAGCGCTGGCGATCGAAGGATTTGAACGACAGCGAGCCCAGGAAGCACTCTCCAAAGCCAAAGCCCAGCTCGAAATGACCGTCGATCAGCGCACCGGTCAACTCACCGCCGCCAATAAACTGCTCCGCATCGAAATTGCCGAGCGCAAAAAAGCCGAAATAGCCTTACAAGAAGCCTTACACAAAGCTGAAGCAGCATCCAGAGCAAAAAGCACTTTTTTAGCCAATATGAGCCACGAGCTGCGGACGCCGCTCAACGCGATTATCGGTTACAGCGAAATGCTAGAAGAAGAAGCACTCGAATCCGGACTCGAAGACATCGTTCCAGACACCCAAAAAATTCGTAACGCCGGCAGACACTTGCTGACTTTAATTAATGACATTCTCGATCTTTCTAAGATAGAAGCGGGTAGGATGGAGCTTTACTTAGAACCTTTTGATATCAGAAATTTAATCGAAGAAGTCGTTACAACCTTGCACCCTTTAGTCGAAAAAAATCACAATCAATTGCAAATTTCTTGCTCTTCTAATTTGGGGTTAATGTATGCAGATTTGACTAAAGTTCGGCAGATTTTATTCAATTTGCTCTCGAATGCCCTGAAGTTTACTGAAAGTGGAACAGTGCTGCTGCGTGCGACTCGGGAACTAGCAGGCGGCACCGATTGGGTTTATTTGCAAGTATCTGATACGGGCATTGGAATGTCTGCCCAACAGCAGCAGAGTTTGTTTCAACCTTTTATGCAAGGAGATGCTTCTACTACTCGCAAGTACGGCGGCACCGGTTTGGGATTGGCAATCAGCCGCTTGTTTTGTCAGATCATGGGTGGCGATATTACTATTGAAAGTCAGTTGGGTATTGGCTCTACTTTTACTGTGCAATTAAAAGCAGAAGTTGATATTAGTAATTAGTCATTAGTCGTTAGTCCAGCCGTCATTAGTCATTAGTCATTAGTTATTAGTCATTAGTCGTTAGTCCAGCCGTCATTAGTCATTAGTCCTGCCGTCATGTTTTGGGAGCTTAAGAGCTGGCGAACGTTATTAGTCCTGGCGTCAGCTTGCCCGAAGAGCGACTTGTGCTGAGCTTCGGCTACGCGGAAGGGTTGTCCTGCCGTCATTAAAAAGAAGCCAACGAGTAGGCGATGGATTTAACGGATTTAATGGATGGGTGAAAGATGCAATAATTCGCCATTACCTATTACCAATTACCTATTACCAATTACCTATTACCAATTACCTATTCCCAATTACCTATTCCCGTTTTAACTGTGACACCGATCGCCCTCGACCTCTGTTTCCCATCACACAGTAACATTTTTTCCCTAGCTACAATACCTTTACGATCGCAAAATTGTACCCCACGCATAGATCGGCGCACCTCGCTGGCTTCACCAGCCGCACCTCAACCCAATTAAGGGGGGGTGGGGGATTGCTTCTAGAAAGGCAATTTGCTACAAATCGTCTTATAGTTTCCAACCAGTAGAAAGCAAAAGTTAACAGGAAATCAGGAAGTATCAAAGGTATCAGAACGAAATAACATCCTCGGTGCCTTTTGGGAAAGCCTTTGGAACTGGAAACTGCGCCTCTACTACCTCTACTGTCATGCGGCCTTCATCAGGGGCAAATTCTCAGAATCAAAGGAGTGCATCTCGACATGATTAAACCTTGCAGTCAACCGCTAAAAACCAATCCTTTCACTTGCCATCGCGATCCCGCTACCGGCAGGTGGACTACTGTAGTTACAACAAATGTTCAGAATGCTTCAGAAACAGACTCTAGTTTGAAAGCAAAACCCGCAGCCGAAAACCCAGGTCAAGTAGAAACAAGTGTTTCTGTTTCGCGGGCTGTCTCGCTGCCGAAAAAACGCCCTTTCTCCTCCTTACCACCCTTTAAAAAGCTTGCTAAAAAATCTGTTGTTACTCTCAGCAGGTAGCTATTGCTGGGGCTAATCTAATTTCCAGGGTTAGTCCCGGGCGATCGCCCAACCAACAAAACAAAGTTATCCCTAGCACAAATTGCCAAAAAGCGATATACTGGCAGCAAACTTTCTCCTTCAAGATCCGTGAAGTATTTGCTCGATCGCTTCGTCCAATTGGTATGGACAGACCGACCAATTCGCCAGCGGGGAACAGTCATCGTTGCTATTCCCGTGATATTTTTATTTGCTTCGCTGATTGCGATCGCAGGGCTGCGCAATAGTGCCATACAAGTAAGAAGAAAAATAGATGCTAATAAGGCAATACTTCAGCAAACTAACCGTTTGTTAACCGCGGTGGTAGATGCGGAAACCGGCATTCGAGGTTACGAGTTGACGAAGCGTGGCGATTTTTTAGAACCATATTTAGATTCACAGAAAAGTTTGCCTCCGCTGCTGGCTAAACTAGATGTAGCGGTGCGAGAAAATCAAGGACAAATTCGAGAATTTGCAGAAATTAAAAAAAGTACCGAAGAGCAACTAAAATTTTTACAAAATACTTTGAAGAAGCTGGACAATTCGGCAAGCCGAGTGCGATCGCCGCAAATAACTCAGCTTTTCGTTGAAGGCAAATTGAAGATGGATCTGCTGCGCGATAAAATTGATGCGTTTGCTGATACAGGTGCCACCTACCAAAAAGCTTTAGAAAGACGAATACGGCTGTTGATTGATTTAACTAATTTTGTGCAAGTTGCTGGTGTGATTTTCGGCTGTTTTGGTGCCGCGGCTTCCTGGTATTTATTTGACAGTTTAGAGCAGGAATTGAGGAAGCGCCAAGCAGGCTTAGAAGAAAGTAAAACTCGCATTCAAGCTGTGGTAGAAAATGCTGCTGATGGGATTATCACATTGGACGAAACGGGAAATATCGAGTCTTTTAATGCGGCAGCAGAACGGATTTTTGACGAAAGAGCCGATCGCATAATTGGCTCGAACCTGCGCCAACTGATAGCTCAACCGCAGCCCGACAGCAGCACGGGAGATTATGCGATCGAATATTTTGTGTTAAATCCCGGTGCTAAACTGAAGACTTACCAGCAAGAAACAGTCGGAATTCGCAGCGACGGCACCAAGTTTCCGATGGAGTTGGCCATCAGCGAAATGCGTCTGGCAAATCAACGCTTGTTTGTGGCGATTTGCCGCGATGTGGGAGGACGGAAACAAGCTGAGGAAACTCTCCGCAAGCAAGCGCAAATGCTGGATTTGGCGAACGATACGATCGCGGTACTCGACTTGAACGGGGTGATTTCTTATTGGAATTTGGGGGCGAAGTGGCTCTACGGGTGGCGCAAGTCGCAAGCAATAGGAAAAAATATTCACGAGCTTTTGCATACAGAATGGACGCAGCCTTTGGACGAAATTCAAAAAGAGTTTTTCGAGCGGGGATATTGGCAAGGGGAACTGCTGCGCACCAAGGAAGACGGCACAAAAATTACGGTGGCGAGTCGGTGGACTTTGCAGCGCGACGATCTCGATCGACCCCAGGCTATTTTGGAAATTAGCAACGATATTAGCGATCGCAAGCGCTCAGAAATTGCTTTAGCCGAAAGCGCACAGCGGTTTCGCGATACTTTTGAACAAGCCGCAGTCGGCATGGCTCAAGCGAGTGTGGATGGCAAGTTGCTGTTAGTCAATCAAAAACTTTGCGAAATTGTCGGCTACAGCCGTCAAGAATTGATGGCTAAAAAATTTCAGGATATTACTTTTGGAGAAGATTTAGGAAACGAACTGGAACTTTTAGGCCAATTATTAGCACAAAAAATTGATAATTACTGTATAGAAAAGCGCTATGTCTGCAAAGACGGACAGTTAGTGTGGGTCAACTTGACGGTTTCGCTGCTGCAAAAACAAAATGGCACTCAATTGCTGATGGGTGTGATCGAAGATATTAGGGAACGCAAACAAGCTGAGGAATCGCTCAGGTTGCGCGCCATAGAATTGAGTTGGACGGCGCAGACGCTGGCTCAAACGACGAATGTCTTGAGAAAGCGCAATCAAGAATTAGACCAGTTTGCTTATGTAGTTTCTCACGATTTGAAAGCGCCGCTGCGGGCGATCGCAAATCTCAGCAGTTGGATAGAAGAAGACCTCAGCGAATCGATGACAGAGGATACCCTGCACCAAATGAACCTGCTGCGCGGCAGAGTTCACCGCATGGAAGCATTGATTGAGGGACTGCTGCAATATTCCCGGGTCGGACGCATTCAAGTAGCTTTAGAAACGGTAAAAGTTGAGAAGTTATTAGCAGAAATTATTGATTCGTTGGCACCACCGTCGGGATTTGAGGTAAAAGTTGAACCGGGAATGCCAACTTTTGTGACCGAAAGATTGCCGTTGCAGCAGGTTTTTGCTAATTTAATTAGCAACGCTATCAAACACAATAGAAGTGAATCCGGTCACGCAAACATATCGGTTAAAGAGTTAGATGATTTTTACGAGTTTTCTGTTGCAGATGATGGGCCGGGGATTGCTTCTCAATATCATGATAAAGTTTTTGTAATTTTTCAGACTTTGGAAGCTCGCGATAAAGTTGAAAATACTGGTATTGGTTTGTCGCTGGTGAAGAAGATTGTCGAAGGTCAAGGCGGCATTATTTCTCTGGAATCTGCCGAAGGTGAGGGAGCCACTTTTAGGTTTACTTGGCCCAAGCAACCTATTAGCAAAGACGGAAAATAAAACAATTCGCGGCCGTGGTTGCCGCACACCGCGCACAGAAAAGCCCATAGCGCTGATTTAAACTGCATCGCAGCGGATTTCGATGATAAATCCATCGGGATCGTAAAAGTAAATGCCGCGTCCTGTAGCTCGCGTGACGGGGCCGCTGTCGATCGCAATTTGATTTGACTTTAGCACTTCGATCGCGCGATCGAACAAATCCGGGTCGATATCAAAAGCCAAGTGGTTAGCGCGAGTAAAAGCCTTCTCGGGGTCTGGGTTTGGCGGTTCCAAGTCCGGCTGCCAAAATAAGTCAATCACAGTACCGTCGTCTGGAGTGATAAAATTAGCGACTTGACCGGCGGCTACCATTGCGGTTAAAGTTGCCGGAATTTCTGCACCTGTGAGTTCGTGCAGACCGAGAATTGTACCGTAGAAGTGGCGGGAAGCATTCATGTCGCGCACATTTAAAGCGACATGGTGAACGCGGCGCAAGTTCCCCGGCGCGAGGACAGTTTTGACGGTGCTTTCGGTACTTTGCATGATTGTCAATTGCGAATGTTAAAATTGGATGCTGCTAGATTAATCCAAAGTTTGTAGTGAGGACTTTAGTCCTAAATCTTCCCTGAGGAAAGGACTCGCATTCCGAACGATCGAACCAATGTTATTATAGTCAATGTATAGTTATTTTTCTTTAGGGAACGATGACATACCTACAAATAGCATAGCCAGCCCGCCTCCGAGAATGGCGAAGGCAAGTATACCTACAGCTAAATCTAATCCCGATGTATTTTCCATAAAATTAAACAGTTCTCCAATTAAATCCAATCACGGATATTTGTTAACTGCTGATTGCTTGTCAACAATGAGGAAGAGAAGAAAAAAACAAGCTAACTAACCGTAGGGTGCGGAGCGGGAGAAAATTGTTAGTCTGTATTCAAAACAAGCCCGCTCCGCACCCTACAATAACTAAACATCCATCCGTTACATCTGTTAAAAAATGCGTTGCCGAACTTTTTATTTTGCCAATTCTCGCTCAATCGCAGCGATCAATTCTGGCGAATCTGGGCCGACGCTGCTGCGGAATCGGGCAACCACTTCACCTTGTTTGCTAACTAAGAATTTCTCAAAATTCCAGGAAACCTCACCCTTGGGCTCTACGGCACTTGTCAGCTTAGCGTACAGCGGGTGCTGCTGGCTGCCTTTGGCGCGTACTTTGTCAAATAATTCAAAGTTGACGCCGTATTTGGTAGTGCAGAAAGTGACGATTTCTGCGTTACTTCCGGGTTCTTGACCTCCGAAGTCGTTGCAGGGAAATCCTAAGACGGAAAGGCCCGCAGCGCCGTACTTCTGGCTCAATTCTTCGAGTCCTTTGTATTGAGGTGTATAGCCGCATTGAGAAGCTACGTTAACTATCAAGAGTACCTTACCAGCGTACTCTCCTAGCTGCTTGTCTGCGCCTGCGATCGTTTTTACATTAATGTCGGAGATGGTGCTGGGCATTTTCAAATACTTGTAAATTTGAACACCACAATTTTACCTCAGTTCGGTACAATTTTGTCTGGATGCCGATCGCTCAAAATTTCAAGGTGTTGGAGCGTTCTGAATGCAACTCCTCATACATATTCGAGGACTCGCATTCCGATGGCTCAAACTAATTTTATTTTTGATTTTGGTCATCAGAGTGGTGTTCGGTCATCCATTTTTGGTAAGTTTCCTCGAGTTGCTTGTTCTCTAGAACGATTTCTAGGCGGACTTTGACGCAACCGTGGCGGGGTTGAGAGGCGATCGAGTTTAAGATTTTGCTCGCTTTCTGCACCGACGTAAATTCAGCCTTAACTGTCGGTTCCTGGCGATCGCTTTTAATCTCCTTCAAATCTATACCGGTGATGTTTCCCTCGCCCAAATCTATTTCGGCTAACACCTTCGGATCGTCGCCGACTTGTTCGACAATCAGCTTTTCCCACTGGATCGGCACTTGTACCATCCGAGTTTCAATTTCTTTGCGGACAATGACTTCGCCGACTTTGCGCTTGCTGCGATTGATCACCAATCGTTCTTCTAGCAAGCGAATGACTTCTCTATCGACAACATCAAAGCCTTCCTCCTGCTCAGTTACGTGCAAATTTTCGTTTTGGCGATCGGCATCTGTTTGATTTAGCATAGGTGTTGAGGGATTGCTGGAGTGGATGTTGCTAAATTCACTCAGCACTTCTGAGGAATTTTCTAAAGAGTGATGGTCGGCATTTGCCGAAATTCCCGGCAGCAGGTCTATCTGCTCGGGATTAATACTTAAAAACAAGGATTTTTGGTGATAATCCACTTTTTGCAGCAGCTTAATACTTACTAAAAAAACGCGGGAGTTTTCCCTACCTAGCCCCGCAACCACAAAGTTTAGCTGACCGTTACCATCAAAATAGACATCTTTTATTTTGCCTGCTAAGTGACCTTGGTTGTCTTTGACTGTAAAACTTTTTAGCTTAGTTCTGACTTTTTCCGGCACCCGGTTGAGACGGGTAGCTGATTTTGCTGTGGCTACTTTTTCGGCTGATGCTTGACCGTTCATTTGTTAAATTTTCCTGCTTAGGGATTTTTATTATGAATTGGGGCGAATTGGTAAGGGCGGGTCAAGTGCATAAATTTTGTCAAAAACCGACAAGTTTTGTACTTGACCCGCTAGGTTCTACCATTTTCGATTGAGAGTCATATCATGTCCGGTAGATTACCATCACAAAAGCAGTTCGCGCGTGCGGACTTAAGTCCGCACTCGTTCTGCGGACTTAAGTCCGCACTACAAACTAATTTTATTGCGGTAAATCTGTCGGACATAATATCAGCTACTGCATGAGAATTGAAATGTCGCATCGCATACAGTAGCATTCTTTGGCAAGACTGATATCACCTAGGAATTGCGCGATACCACAACCTTTCAAACCTGTGCGGTGACAGCGTGATGTGATGAATGCGCAATTCCTCTGCTATGCCTGCTGCGCTTGGTTTAGATAGTTTGGTTATCTACAACCGGAGTGCCGTCAGTCTTAATGTCTAATTCTTCACGGCGCAAGGTTTCTTCGGCGTCAACTGTGCTGCGGACAACTTCTTTTTTGATGTTGACTTCTTCGCGCACGTAGGCTTCCTTGTGAATGTCTGCGGTTTCTTCGTAGACTTCCATGCGTGCAACTTCCCCTGATTGGAAGTCAGCCTCGCCAACTGAAACTACTCGACCAGCTTCTACTGGTGTTACTCGCTCGATTACGACTCGTTCTTTTTCAATGGGTACTGAAGCTCTTGCTGTTTCAGTTTCCACCCGCTTACCAACTGCGACTTCGCCTGTTTTGGCGCGGTTTTTGTTGGCAATCAAGCGTTCTTCATAAAGCTTGAGATTTTGGTGGTTCTGTTCGTTGGTTTCGTACAGGGGGCGATCGTGATCGTAGCTGTAGTTGCTGCGATCGTAGCTAGCAGGAGTTGCAGTGGTTGCCGCCGCAGTGCCTTGATTGCGGTAAACGCCTCTTACCTCTTCTTCGCGATCGTAATCTAGGGGTTCCATTTCGTTGTAAGCAGGCAGTTGTTCTGCTTGATCTTTGCTGCGAAGGCCTGTAGCATGGACGCGACGCGCGCCATAGTCGAAGCGGGCAGAGCCGATCGGCAGCAAGACTTTTTTGCCAAAAATCCAGATGCCAGTATCAATTACCAGATAGCGAAAGCGACCTGTTTCATCAACCAAAGCATCATAGACGGTGCCTACTTTTTCGTCAGAGTCGCCTGCATAAACATCAAATCCCTTGATGTCTTCTCCCGCAAAAATTTCTTCTTTATAGTTAGGCTCAAAATCTGCAATTCTTTGAAGTGCCATAGTTTTTTTCCTCATTTATCTTGTTAACTTAATAGTAGAAATTAAATGGTTTAGTTCCCTCTCCCTAAAGTCTGAAGTGTACAATCTAGGGCGTTTAATACTATAGGAATACAGCCGGGTACGTTTTAACCAACTCAGCTATTATAGCGGTTCTCAAAAAAGTGAGGTATGCTCACGGAGGCCACGGAGGCCACGGA
>NZ_JAUBOJ010000013.1:0-1816 GCF_036700185.1 Microcoleus sp. BM001215392
GCGCAAGCAAATATACTCGTATGGGCTATAGCATTTCGGTAGTAAATATCTGATTATGACTAATAAGTTGTCTGCCGAAATGCTTCGCCCTCGCAAAAATGAGATGCACTCGATAAAAAATCTTTAAAATGGGCGTTTTTACGATTTGAGATTCGGGATTTTTTACTCGCTGGAAGTTGGGAAATTTGGTACTGTTGTCTGATTGAAAGTAAATGGTATAAGCTGTTTTCTAGATAAATTGCATCTTCACAAACAACGCTGCTCAAAGCCCTTTCACAATATTTTGAGGGATTTGACGTACAATTTTAATTGATAACAGCTTGTGGCCGAGCGATCGCTCCGGGATGCGAGGAAAATCCAGACTGCGCTAGCAGCGAGAGTTTTAAAGTATTCTTGGCTTCAGTTCGCACCACTACAATCGGCGCCTTACCCGTTAACTGTTTGCTTTTTGTAAATAAATATAAATTCCGGCTGCTAGCGAACGCAGGCGCGAAAATTGTGGTAGCTTTGAGTAAGAACGCAATTTCTGGATGTTCTTGTTTTGGGGCAATCATCAGGGCAACTCAATTTATATCAATTAAATAAACCAAATGGAAGCATTACTTTTATTAATAGGATTTGTAGGGGGCGGATTAGTCTGCTGGCTAATTTTAAACAAGCGAAATTCACGCAATTTGGTGCGGATGCAGGGTTCGCAGGAGGCTATATCGAAGTTGGCGGAGCAGTTGGAGGCCAAAAAATCGGAATTGCGGGAAAAGGTGCAGAATGAAAATCAGCTAAATTCTGAACTGTCGGAACTCCAAAGCCGATTGGAAAGCGTGACCCGCGAGCAAGATACTTTAAATAGTCAAGTGACGGAATTAGAAGGTTTTTTGGCAGGAATTGCTGAGGAGCGATCGCAAGTTAATTCTCTGATCGAGGAGTTGCAGTTTCAGTTGGTAAATGCTCAACAAGCTCAGTCGGATTTACCGGAATTAAGAGAAATTCAAAGTCAGCTAGAAGTTGCGCAGCAGGAGCGATCGCAACTTAATGCTCAACTGCTGCAAATGCAAGCAGAGTTAGGGACTGTTGATGCAGAACGCTCTCAATTTCACGTGTTGCTGTCGGAATTAGACAGTCAATTGGAAACTGTAAGTCAAAGCAGATTGCAGCTACAGTACCAGTTGTCGGAACTTCAAATCAAGTTCGATCGCTCAATTCAAGAGCGGGATCAGCTTCAGTCTCAACTTGCGGACAGACAAGCTCAACTGGAATCAGTCGAAATAGATCGATCGCAATTTACTTCGAGATTCTCGGCCCTACAAGCTCAACTCGACAGTGTAGAGCAAGAACGAGAATTGCTTGACTCTCAATTAGAAACCCTTCGCCAACAACCAAATCAACCTGAACCACAATTATTAGAGCTGGAAACACAGTTAGAGGCTGCAAAAGGAGAGAAATTAGAGTTAGATGCTCAATTATTAGAGCTGCAAAGTCACTCAGAAATAGTGCTGCGAGAGCGAGAACAACTGCTGTCTCAGTTGTCAGAATTTCAGGCTCAGCTAGCAACTCGCTCCGAGTTAGAATCGCGCCTGAATGCTCGACAGTCTCAATTGCAAAGTCAAATCGAGACAGCCGAGCAAAACCAAAATCAACTACAATCTCAAGTATCCGAGTTAGAACACCACTTAGCAACTGTCTATCAAGAGCGATCGCAACTACAATCGGATTTAGCAACTCGCTCCGAATTAGAATCGCACCTAAATGCTCAACAGTCTCAATTGCAAAGTCAAATCGAGACAGCCGAGCAAAATCAAAATCAACTACAATCTCAAGT
>NZ_JAUBOJ010000013.1:1916-43690 GCF_036700185.1 Microcoleus sp. BM001215392
TGCAAAGTCAAATCGAGACAGCCGAGCAAAATCAAAATCAACTACAATCTCAAGTTTCCGAATTACAACAGCAGTTAGAAACAGCGCATCAAGAACAGTTGCTGCTAAGCTCGCAACTTTCCGCAGCGGGCGATCGAGAATTTGCGGAATCTGAATCAGCGCCAACAACAGGATCTACTTCGGCTGGCGGATTGGGAAAAAGTAAAGAATGGGTGGTTTGTCAAGAGGGTAAAGGCCATTATACAACTATTAGCGAAGCGGTAAAAAATGCTGCTCCCGGTACGCGGATTTACGTACAGCCAGGTTTGTATAGAGAAAGTATAATTCTCGACAAAGATGTAGAAATTATCGGCAGCACAGCCGGGGGAAAAGTCACTGTTGAAAGCACCGAATCAAACTGCATCAAAATGCAATCAGACAGTGCTTTAGTGCGCGGTTTAACAATGATTTCCACTGGGAAATTTTATGCTGTAGATGTTCGCAAAGGCGAGCTAATTGTAGAAGATAGCGATATCACTTCGGCGGGCTACTCTGTGGTAGGAATTTGCGGGCCTCAGGCTGATTCTATACTCCGCCGCTGTCAAATTCATGACGGGATCTGGAACGGAATTTTTATTTCGGATGATGGTAAAGCAACGGTGGAAGATTGCAGTATTTATGAGAATGGCAGTCTGGGAATCGGTGTGGGATTAGGAGGAAAATTGATCGCGCGCCGCTGTCGGATTAACGGTAATGGAACAGAGGCGATCGCTGTTTATAGAAATAGCATTGCTACGGTGGATGATTGCGATTTAACGGGCAATGCTGGGGGTGCTTGGCGGATTGCAGATAACGGATACGTGCGCGGGAAAGACAATCAAGAATAGAAGAAAGTTCGGCAACGGATTTTGTTTGTAGTGAGGACTTTAGTCCTTATTGGCTAGAAATCAAAGAGATGACTGAAGTCGTTACTACGAACTTTAAAATTAATTTTAGTTTTGGATGCCTAACAATCGAGCGGGATTTTCCTCGCTCATTAAATCAATTTCTGGCTGAGAAATGCCTTCATTCATCAATTTTTGCACAAATAACTTGTAACCTTCGGCTGGTAAAGGATCGGGTTTTCTTCCCAAATCTGTACTCAGGACAAAATGCTCGGCACCGATGAGTTTTATCGCTGCTACCATCCGATTAATTGATACGTGATGCCAGTTTCTGTGTCCCTTGTCGGCGGCATTTTCTCCCATCAAATCGTTGACAAATGCGAGTTCTAGAAAAGCTCCCATTGCGGCGGCTGTTTTCATGTTTTCTAGGGACAAACCGGGTACGTCGGCCATGGCGTGGGTGATCAGGATGTTTTTAATGTTGAGAAGGTTGGCTGCACCGACAACTGCCATCACTTCTGCTGAGGAAATATGCCCGGTTTCGAGCACTAAATTCTCCTTGGCTACAATCTTGAGTACCGCTGCTGTTTCCGGTGAAATTTTGCCGTTTTCTGCTACTTTAATCCCGATTCCTGACTTGTGAAAAACCTTTAAATGATGCTGGGCATCAACGGTTGGCAGCCACACTACTTTACCGTATTTGCCGCCGATGCGGTGCATTGCTTCTACAGCGTCGGGATTAAGCCCACCTACGGCACGATTGAGAACAATTCCCCCGAAAACCTGGATTTGCGGTACAATTTTGTTGACTAGAACTGCGCGCGCTGCTGTGCTGCCATAGTGATTTTTTAAGACAACTGCTTTCATGTGCGATCGCGCGGCTGACTCAGCTACCTCAAAATCGTCTAACCGGCGGGGAATCACATCGGGAGACGAATGGATGTGAAAGTCGATCGCACCTTCTATCGGCGAATCTCCGACAGCAGAAACAGGCTGGCAAAACCCACAGCAAACAATACAAAAAATTGCAACTATGGCGGCAATTTTTAACTTAATCGATCGCACAAAAAACACTTAATTTTTACGCCAGCTAACTTAAACAAAGTCGATATTGTACCAATTCTGGGGAAAGTCATCCCCTTTGTGATGTCGCAAAAGTGCGTCGCTTGTGAAATATTGGTTTGAGGCGAGAATTGTTCGCAGCGAGGCACCCTACGGCTTCCAGAATATTAGTTCGTAGTGTGGAATGCAAGTCCGCAAAATGCTGCGGACTTGCATTCCACACTACGAACCGTTAAAGAAAACATTTAATAGCATTTGCCAAATCTGCGGCATACTCTTCGTGCAGGCCCAAAGAACCAGGGATAACTCGGGATTCCACACCTGGTAATTGAGCTAATACTTCCATTTCTGCCTTAGATTTTGGCGGCGCTTTCTCAGCTATTGCTACCATTACCGGCACTGCCAAATTTTGGAAGTTGGCGACAAATTCTTCCCGGGTTTGTGCCGGATCTAAGCCACCAGTTACAAAGGCGGCTGAACCAAATCTCGCACCCGCTTTCTGGGTGACTTTCCACTTATTTTCGATGAAATCCGGCGTGACTTTTGCTGCATCGCTGTAGACGTGGCGGCGGTACATCAAAGCCAGGAATGATGGCGCAGTGTTCAGTTTGTAAAGGAATTGACCGAGTAAGGGCGATCGCACTAATTCTCTCACAACTTTGTGCCAACCGCTTTGCTGTTTGCTCATTGTCGGTAAAGGCCCGCGCCAAGTCGGTGCAGCTAACACAATCTTCGACCAAACATTCGGTTTTGATTGTGCTAATTGCATCGCATAACCCGCAGCATGACCGGCTGCAACTACAGCCACAGAACTGTTAAAAGTAGATTCAACAAAATCCTTCATAAATTGATGGTACAATTGCGGTTCGTAGTCGGTGCGCGGGCGATCCGAGTCGCCGAAACCAGGCCAATCTACACTCACAACTTGAAAATTAGGAGCTAACAATTCCGCTAAAGGACGCATTTCTGCTCGCGTCGAAACCGTACTGAAAGCTGGCAGCAATAAAATCGTGTTTCCCTGTCCTAGAGTTTCGTAAATAACTTTAATTTGTGTTCCTTTCCAGTTCCAGAGATATTCCCGAACTGCGGCGCGATAGCTGTCAGAATTAGATTGGGTTAAATCAGCAGTCTGAGTCACGGCTTTTTCTCCTGTTAATTTGCTTCTGCTTGCGCGCTCACTTCGCAAGCCAGTGCCTTATTTCTCATCATTTGAAAAATGTTGTAAAATCCGTTAGCGCGGGAAGGTGTCAGGCTCACATTCAATCCCGTATCTTGAATGAAATCTGGGGTAACTTTGACTATTTCCGCAGGCGTCAATCCGCTCAAACCTTCGACGAGCAAGCCAACTAATCCTTTGACTAACTGAGCGTCTGAATCGCCTTCAAAGGAAACTTTTCCGTCGGCTAAATTTGCAGTAATATAAACTTGCGATACGCAACCAGAAACTTTGTTTTCCGGCAGTTTATTGCTTTCGGGAAATGCTGGGAGTCGCTTAGCATACCACAGCAGTTGTTCGTAGCGCTGTTTCGGGTCAGAGTGTCGCTGAAAGCGCTGGACTATTTTAGCTAGAGTTGCGGGTAGCGCGGTATTTGCGGACATGATTTCGAGTAGCGGTTTACTAGGCTAATATTATACATTCTATTTTAGCAGCAGGTGCGATCGCCCTGCAACATCTGCCTTCGTCTGCGTTCGTCTGCGGTTAAAAATTCTAGACCTAAACTTTTGCTAAAACTCGCGTTTGTTGAGCTGTTGTATAATTAGATTTGGGATAATTTTGGATATCTAAAAAGTCGATCGCCCTGATGCGATCGATCGCCCATCCCCATAGGTTATTGTAGAGCAAAAGTGCGATCGTCCGTAAATCTCAAATGTCGCAACGATCGCGATTTTACAAAAAAACATTCGCCCCGCGCACCCTCAACTCGCCTGTAACGGTGGCAAACCTCGCAACTGGCGCAGAGAATTCATGCAAACCGGGCAGTCGCAGCCAAACAACGCCACGGCGGCATCGCTTTCTTCTTCCGTAAAGTCCATCATCGCCACAGGCTGGCCATCCGGCGACTTCGAGCCGATTGTCTGTTTAGGATTAGCAGCAGCGGTTTTTGCCGGAAGGCGCACGCAACTCAGACGTTGGGTGTGGGGCGATCGCACGCAGGTGGGCGCATCAGCCGATTTTCCCGGTGTTTCGCCAATGCTTTGAGTTTGGGCGATCGCACCCAAAGACATCACAGATCCAAACAGCGTCGGACTTACAAGTAAAGTGAGGAGCAATCTATTCATTGGTCGTCCTTAAGAACTTCAACGTACACAGTAGCCGATTATCTGTGGCAATTCAACAAGGTTTTTTGCCTGCACCAGTACAGTTTGCCGTTATTAAGGCTAAAAACCCGAATATTTTTCGATCGAACTTGCAATAATTCCCGGTATTCGCAATCACCATTTGGCGATCGGTATCACCTGCGCTTCCATATTTAAGATTTGTTGCATTTTTAGTAAATCTAGCTTGCCAGTGATAAAAAATTACTCCTATTTGGGTAAAATAATGTCACCAACGACAACTCAAAGCAGCGAACAAGTTTACATCAGAAACCAGGTGAGGAGTGATGAGCACAGTTTTAGTTGTGGAAGATTCCCGCAGCCAGCGGGAGTGCATTTCATATCAGTTGAGATGCAGCGGATTGAATGTCATTCAAGCATCAGACGGTGTGGAAGCGCTGGATCGAGTTGAGAAAAATTGCCCGGATTTAGTATTATTAGATATCGTAATGCCCCGCATGGACGGTTACGGTGTTTGCCGTTTAATTAAAGCTAATCCCGAAACTCGGAATATACCAGTAATATTTTTAACCGGGAAGGGACAGCAGCTAGCTTTGTTCTCCAGGGCGATCGATCGCGCCGAGGCCTATGTTAGCAAACCTTGGCAGCCCAGGGAACTTTTGGCAACTATCAAAAAAGTGCTGATTAATGCCGATATTAAGTTCGATCGAGCTTCGGCTGACGCTTGGACAGAATACGGAATTTTAAACTTAAATACCATAGAACTCTATCAAAGCCGCGCCGATGCTTGGACAAAATACAGCGCCCAAATTATTAAATTGTACGATACCAGCTTAGCGGCTTTCCAACAAGCTTTGGCAATTGAACCCAGCCACTCAAATGCCAACAAATATCGCAACCGAGTTCAAAAAATCCGGGCAATTTTGATGAAAAAGATTGAGCAAAATCAACCTTGCAAAGTCTGCGATTATTATTACGGCAAAGACGGCATCAATTGCGCGGTGCATCCCGCCGGCCGCCCTCAACCTGTTTGTCGCGATTGGGAGTTTAATTAAGTTGAAATGAAAACTAATAACCGCGCTTACTTGGAAAAATTGCTGCAAGAAAGAAACGAGCGACCAGAAAGAATGGCAGAAATTGATGCCAAGATTAATGCCAGTTTCTGCCAAAATCACGTAATTTTGGTAATGGATATGTCGGGATTTTCGCGAACGACAGTCCGCTACGGAATCATTCATTTTCTGGCAATGATTCACCGGATGCACGGAATTGTCAAACCGATAATTGCCGAATGTGGCGGTACTGTTGTTAAGGAAGAAGCAGACAATATTTTTGCAGTGTTTTCCGATGTAAAATCGGCGGTGGAAGCTGCAATCGACTCTCTGAAACAAACGGCGGCTGTCAACACGACTCTGCCGCCGGAGATGGATATTTACCTCTGCATTGGTATTGGCTGCGGCGATGTTTTGATGCTGGAAGGAGAGGATATGTACGGATCGGAATTTAATCTAGCAGCCAAGCTGGGAGAGGATTTAGCCCAACGGGGAGAGATTTTGCTTACCTCAGCAGCGTTTGAAAAATTGGCAGGTGATAAGCAAGATTGGGAAAGATTGGAATTTTCGATTTCGGGTTTGGAATTGGTGGCGTACAAGCAGGTATCATCTACTTAATTTATCTCAGGTTTTTTTCAGAATTCCCGAAAATAAAATTAATAATCTCCCGTGTTAAATCAAAGAAACCGGGTTGTTTCTGAATCTCTCGACTACGACATAGGATTTTAGTAAAAACCCGGTTTCTCACTACCTGTCCAGGAATATTAAATTTAAAATTAATGATTGACGAACCAAAAAATTGGAAAAATATTAATTTATCTGCGATTAAGCAGCGACTTGCTTGGGTACAACAACAGCCGGATGGAGTTATTTTTTGCCAAGAGTCGGGAGTACACTATGTTACAGTTAAAAAAGATCGAGGTCAAATTAAGCTATCTTTAGTAGAAAAGGTGAATTTGTATACAGATTTGTTGCAATCTGTGTTCAACCTCAACAATCCCCTGCATTTAGTTTCAGAATATACTCAAGCGATGATGTTGGGTTTATTGTGGCAAAATCAACCTAAAAAAGTTTATATAGCTGGGTTTGGCGGTGGCAGAATTCCGTTAGTTATGCACCATTATTTGCCGGAAACTGTTGTAGAATGTGCTGATGTAGATGCGATCGCCCTGGAAGCAGCAATCGAGTGTTTTGGAGTGCAGTCAGACAGCAGACTCAGCGTCGCAATCCAAGATGGGAGAGAGTATCTAGAACAGCAAAGCCCAGATGTGCAGTATGATATAATCATGACTGACGTGTTTTTTGGCAACGGCTACTCTTCGCACCGCCTAGCAACTAAAGAATTTTATGAACTTTGCCAAAAACATTTGTCAACCGCCGGAGTTGTTTTGGTAAATCTGCTGCAAAGAGATGAATTTTATGCGGACAAGGTAAAGACTTTTCAAAGCGTGTTTTCCCAGGTATGTGTCTGTCCTTGGAAGGATATTAATAGCGTTTTAATTGGGACTAACGGCCCTATTTTAGAGAAAGATGAGATTGTTTCCAGGGCAAAATATGTGCAAGATGGACATGAATTTTCGTTTGCTTTGACAGATAGAGCTCTTGATGTCAAAATAGGTTCAGAATTAGCTCAAATTATACCTAATTTAGACAAAGCTCAAATTTTGACCGACGATTTGCCACCCCCCGGTTATTTTGATTGCTGGTTATTTTGATTGATATCCAATACAACAAAACTGGTTCGATCGTTCGGACTTTAGTCCTCCGAAAATGAGGACTAAAGTCCGAACGATCGAACTTCATCAGTATTTTTTTTACCGGATTGGATATAATTTATCCTTTAATATATTCAGCCATTTGCTTTTCTAGGCGATCGATCAATGTATCGACATCCGCTGCTGCGAGTTCAAAACAATCAGGAGGTGCGGGGTCAATTTCAAACAAAATTAGCTTGATTTCACCTTCGCCGATCGCCAAAATCGCCACCTCTTTCTCGGGTTTGTGAGCGTTTAGCACTCCTAAAATTTCCTGAATATGACTTTTAACTTTACGGTTTAACTCTTCTACTGCCTCTTTTTTACAGTAGACGAAACGCGGCGTTCCGGCAATATCAATGCCCAAAATATCGTCGCTTTCCTCTCCCCTTTCCTGAAACAGCCCCCAAGCTAAAGCCGCCAATTCTTGTTTGTTGGCAGCCACAAATTTATCTAATTTGCGGCGCCAGTTACTTTGATTTTTTTGTTCTGAATCAGGCCCACCAAATAAAAACATTTTTTCTCTTTGCTTGTAGAAACTAATATCTTACGGTTATTGGTTATTTGTTATTTGTTATTTGTTATTGGTTACTGGTTATTTGTGATTCGTTATTGGTTATTAGAAGACTGTGAATAACTAATTACCAATGCCCAATGCCCAATGCCCAATGACCAATTACCAATTAGCAAATTCAACCTAAAAGCGCAGCGCTTTTATTTTATACCAGATTGCACGCGCCAGAGCGACGCATAAACTCCATTATGTTCGATAAGTTGTTCGTGATGCCCCGATTCTACCACTTGCCCCTGTTCCATGACAAAAATGCAATCGGCATTGCGCACAGTAGAAAGACGGTGGGCGATCGCAATGGTAGTCCGATTTTTGGTAATTCGTTCGAGCGATCGCCCAATTGCGGCCTCCGTCTCGTTATCCACTGCTGAAGTAGCTTCATCGAGAATCAAAATCGGCGGATTCTTCAACACAGCCCTGGCGATCGCAATCCGCTGGCGCTGTCCCCCCGACAATTTTTGACCGCGTTCCCCTACAATAGTGTTGTAACCATCCGGCAATTGCGCGATAAACTCGTCAGCTTCCGCTATTTGAGCAGCATTTAATATCTCTCGCTCGCTCGCCTCAAAAGTGCCGTAAGCAATATTTTCAGCCACCGTACCGTGAAACAAGAATACATCTTGACTCACCAATCCGATCGCTCTGCGCAAATCTTTTAAATTCAGGGTACTTAATTCTATACCATCGAGATAAATCTGACCGTATTGTACCTCGTACAGCCTCATAATTAATTTTACCAGCGTACTTTTTCCCGAGCCAGTCGCGCCCACAATCCCAGTAGTTTTCCCCGCCGCCAGAGTCAGGGAAAAATACTGCAAAATCGGTTTTCTTTGATTGTAATAAAAGGTAACATTTTTAAATTCCAGCGTGCCTTTAATCGAACTAACCGGCAGCCGAATATCGCCCGTGCGAATTGCGATCGGCGTATCCAACAAATTCATCACTCGATTAGTAGAAGCCATAGCCCGCTGGTATCGATCCATAGTATCACCCAGCCGAGTCAGGGGCCACAGCAACCGCTGCGTCAAAAACACCAAAACGCTGTAAGTTCCCACCGACAACCTGCCCGCCACCACCTCCAAACCGCCCAGAAATAGCGTTGCAATAAACCCCAAGAAAATCACCACCCGAATCAACGGAATAAAAGCCGCCGAAAGTACGATCGCCCGTCGGTTGCTTTGGCGGTAAGCGTTGCTTTGGGTTTCGATGCGCCCAGTTTCATAATCTTCGGAAGTAAAACTTTTAATAGTAGTGATTCCCGTCAGATTATTCGACAATTGCCCGTTCAAAAAACTCACCTTTTCCCGCACGTCAGCATACAGCGGAGCGAGGCGGTTTTGAAATGCCAGCGAACCCCAAACAATCAAAGGAATTGGCAGCATTGACAGCACAGCTACCCCAGGAGATGCCGCAAAAAAAGCCGTGCTAATCACGATAACCGTAGTAATTACCTGAATTACCTCATTAGCGCCGCCGTCCAAAAAACGTTCGAGTTGATTGATATCATCATTGAGAATAGAAATCAGTCCACCCGTGCTGCGTTCTTCAAAATAAGCTAATTCTAATTCCTGCAAATGGCTGTAAGCTTCTACACGCAAGTCGTGTTCAATATCTTGAGCCAAATTGCGCCACAAATAATCATAGGCATATTCAAAAATAGATTCCAGGGCCCAAACAATCGCGCTCACAAGAGTAATAATTGCCAGTTGCCAAACGACATTTTTTATGCCCCAGCGAGCGAGGATAGAATCTTGTTGTTTCACCACCACATCCACGGCAATACCGATTAATGCTGGCGGTGCTAAATCAAAGAATTTATTCAGCAGCGAACAAATACTTGCTATCCAAGTTTTCAGGCGGTAGCGGCGCCCGTACTTCAGCAGTCGCTTGAGAGGATGGACAGGTTTAGAGGGATTTGGTGACAATTGAGAATCCGTCATAGGGCATGGGGCATGGGGCATCGGAAATCGGGCCGAGAATTAAAAATTATAGGACTTATGCACGCTGACTTCAGAAACCGGGTTTCTGCGTATATTTTCGTTACTAAACGCAGAAAATCGTAGAAACCGGGTTTCTAGCCCCCCTATGCGCAATCCCTCAATTAGTAGGGCGTACCCTACCCTGATTTAATTTTTAATTCTCACATTCCCAGTTCCTAGGCTTTAAACGTTAACACTGGCTTCATTTTAGCGACTATCCCGACCATTTGCGCCTCAACTTGTACGTCAATTACTGGTTGAATTGGCTTGTAAGCGGCCGGGGCTTCTTCGATTCTACGTTCTTCCCGCAAGGTAATGCAATCTATGCCGGTTAATCCCAAAGCGCCGTCTGTTTTGTCAGCACCCTGGCGACTGAGATCGAAACGCGATCGCGCTCTTCCTGCACCGTGAGAAGCCGATCGCAAAAATCGATCGTTTCCCAAACCAACTAGCAAATAAGACGGCGCACCCATCGAACCAGGCACAATTACAGGCTGGCCAGAATGTGCGGGACAAGCGCCTTTGCGAGTCACCCAACCGGCACCTTCAGCTAAAGTAATATTGTGAGGCAAATCGTAAACTAAAGGAGCTTCGACATCCCCGAAAACTTGTCGCAAACGCAGTCGCAGAAGTTCTGCTAGCAACAAGCGGTTGATAAAACCATAATTGGCGGCCGTTGCTTCCGCTTGTAGGTAGCTGCTCACAAGTTCGGGATTGGCTTCGACAGACAGCGGAAACAGCCCGGATTCAGGGTATTTTAGGTTTTTCGGCCAGGCGGCGCAAGCTCGATCGCGCCACATACCGCCGATGTATTTGCCGACATTTCGCGAACCCGAGTGAATCATCAAAGCGATTTGTCCCGATCGCACTCCCCAAGTATAGGCTGTAGCTCGATCGACAACTTCTTCGACCACTTGAATTTCTACAAAATGATTGCCGCCCCCGATAGTCGCCAACCCGCCGTCCCTTACTGTGCCGTCGTTTGGGACTAATTCTTCCGGAGCCCATTTGACATCGCCATTCATGGAACCCCCTCCGAAAGTGTGTTCGCACTCAGCCGCCAACTGCTCAAAATCCGAATTTGCGGCGCTACCAATTGCCCGATCCAGCATACCATCGAGCCATCCGGGGATGCCGTGTTGGAACATCGCGCGGGCAGTTTTTGCAGTCATGCTGACATCGCGAGTACCGAAGAAATAATCGCCTTTCATCAACTCTACAAATCGATCGCGCTTTCCCAGAAATTGTTCGACAGACAAATCAGCAACGTGTAAGCGCATCCCGCAATTAATGTCGGAACCGACAGCAGCCGGAATCACCATTTTGTCAGTTTGGGCGATCGAGCCAATTGCCACACCCGCATCCCCCGGATGGAAATCTGGAGTAGCGCAGGCGCGACAAACACAACCACCTTGAGGGTGTCGAACATTCGCCAAATTTGCTAACTGTTTCAGCGCCTTTGCTTCCACCGGAAAACCCTCAGGAAGCAAAACTTCTGCTGTTATGGAACTAGGCTCTTGCCAGTTTTCTCTTGTAGCAAAAACATTTTCACTGTTTTGTGTTGTAGAATTGACATCTTGCCAGTCTTCTCCTGTAGAATTGGCATCTTGCCAGTTTTCTTTTAGAGAACTATTCAGACAAATCGAATAGACTTTGTTGTCGTAACTCACATCAAGACCTTGCCGAGACAAAGCTCGCAAAAGCCTGTTCAAATTTTTTGGCTGCTGCATAAAGAGTCTGTTGCGGGTTGCAATGCAACCCCCACAAATTGAAGAGATGTTGTAGTTAATCAAAGACTTTGGTTCAGCAGCCGCCATCTTTTGAGAGACAAGTTGAAGGCAACTTATCTAATTGTTACAAATATGGCATATTATTTTTACCCTGTCAACGTACCGAAACGATCTGCCTCAAGGGACGAGGGTGACAGGATTTAGGAACCTATTCCCGTTCTGAATTTTGGTGCTTTCATCCCCCAAAGGCCGCTCGTTTCCAGTTAGTTTTTCTGAAGTATAAATTAGAGAACTAAGAGTTAGGCTCAGTTTTCCAAGCAACCAGAATTTTCTTCAATTCCCGCCAATAACCCCCGACTTTTGTTTCTCCGAAAGCCTCCCGAATTTTTTGGAGCCTGCTGCTTCTTACAGGTGGCTGTCCGTAATAAAGAAATTGACTCATGTCTTTCGTCAGCCCGGGATTCATGAAAACTTTAACATCTTCGCGAGCCAAATATTTATCCCGAACCTCCTGCAAATATTCGTCTCGAGCATTTGTGTGAAATACCGTCCAGCTCGGGTCTTCCACCTTACACAAAGTATATTGCTGGTGCGCCTCCATATATGCGATAAATGCTTGTTCCAGCAAAAATCTGCCAAACTTATGTGTTCCTATAAATCCAGAAGCAATATATTCATCCAAACATTCTTGCATCACTGAAACGAAGGTACTGCGCTTCATCACTGAAAAATTGAGCGTGCAAGCCTGAATGAAGTACCACCCAGGCCAAGCATCGAAATGTTTAAAAGTTCGATTAAAAGCTCCGCCCACCGCAAAAATTTCATCTTTGTCCAGATAGTCGAGCGCTTCCTCTAACCAACCGTCGTGACCTTCTCTATAAGGTAACGTATCAATTTTAAAGAACAATACATACGGCTTACTAGCTATTGCTGCGGCCGTATACTCCTGAATAAAACATCTATCCTTATCATTGTCTTCATGATGCGGTACAATGACTTGCAGCTTATCAATTAAACCTTCTTGATAAAGTTCCCAGTAAACTTGTTGAGTGTCGCTATCGCTGCCACCGTCCACAACAATAACTTCCCCTGGTTTGCCTCCTAAAAACTTAAACCAATCCAGAAGAATCTCTCGATAGGCCAACCCATTGCCAAAATTGGCTGAGACCATCGACACTTCACTTAGTTTACTTAATCTATCGCTCATTAATTCTTTTTTCCAGAGTAATATGGCTTGGCTAGTCCCTTATAATTTACTAAAATTTTCTAGGAATGTCAATTTTAAATAAAATCATCATCGTAAAAATACTGAGCTGAGAATTATACTGCCTTTTTAGTTAGATTTGTAACAGAAACACTGCTGAAAACACTCCGGCTGTCATCAACCGGGTTTTTTACAGTTTACGCAAAAAACTTGGTTAATTCCAGACTCATCAACTAGCTGGTGACTTGTAGAGTTAATACATCGGGACTTGCGCGCAGAAATTTAAGAAACCGGGTGTTTCAACAGATATCCCGGGCGCTACACGCAGGATTGTGGGGTCAAATAAACCCGGTTTCAACGAAAAATCTTAGGTGTAGCAACCAAGCATCCACAAACGAACAGGGTTGTTTATCCCGTCCTAAATAACTTGGTTTCACAGCTTAAAAATGGCAAATCTTTAACCAGAGATCGCTTAAAGATAATATCTCACTGTTGTGACAACCCGACTTTTTTTAGCCAGCAAAGCCGCTTTCAAAAAGAAAGCCGTTTGATTGTGCAGCAGTCCCTCCCACCAATTTCGCGTCACAAAAGCCGGAATTATCAGCGTTAAGAACACTCCCGGCCGCCGTTCTTCAAACAAAGTCAAAAAGTGAGTCAAAGCCTCACCAACCGAACGGTAAGGCGATTCCAGAATTTCCAAAGGAATGTCAGACTGCAAATCTTGCCAAGCTGCTTGTAATTTTGCGCGATCGGTCAAACCTATATCTACATGAACTGCCACAACTTCATCCGCAATCAAACGAGCATAATCTAGAGCATCAAAAGTTCCCCGGTGCAACTGCCCCACCAACACCACCGCCGGATGTTTCACCGTCTTAACTTTAGGTCTGGGAGGATAAGATATGGGTTCTATTCCCTGAATGCTCAAGCGAGCCGCTACATAGCGATAGTGCCGGTGAATAGCTAAAAATAGACTAACTACGATCGGAATAGTTACTACCACAACCCAAGCTCCCAACAGGAATTTGGTAGCGACAATTACAGCTAAAACTCCGGTTGTTGCCACTGCACCAATACCGTTCATCACAGCACTAGATTGCCAGCCTTTGCCTCGCTCCTTAAACCAGTGAATTACCATTCCCGATTGGGAGAGAGTAAAAGAAGTAAAAACCCCAACCGCATACAGCGGAATGACTGCGGTGGTATCGCCTCGGAATATGATAATTAAAATAGCAGCGCAGAGGCTGAGCAGATTAATGCCATTAGAATAAACCAGTCGATCGCCCAACAGAGATAACTGCCTCGGCAAATACCCGTCACGCGCCAAAAAATAACAAAGTCGCGGAAAATCCGCATAACTCGTATTCGCCGCCAACAGCAAAATCAACAGAGTTGCTGCCTGCAAATAATAATAAAATATACCGACACCAAAAATATCTTTTCCCAACACAGAAAGCAGCGTTTCATCTTCTCTAGGAATCACTTGATAAATATGAGCTAAGTAACTAATGCCCAAAAACATAAATCCCAGAATTACTCCCAAATAAGTTAAAGTCAGGCGCGCATTCTTCCATTCAGGAGGCTTAAAAGCTAATACCCCGTCCGAGATAGCTTCAACTCCAGTCAGGGCTGTACAGCCTGCCGCAAAGGCGCGCGCGATCAGAAACAATCCCAAAGGTTCTTTAGCTGGAATATTTTCTAAAGCGGGCAAAACGTGACCTGTTGCCTGTTGGAATAAACCGCAGCCAATCAAGATAAAAATGCCCACGATAAACGCATAAGTTGGCACCATGAATATCTTGCCCGATTCCCGCAGTCCCCTGAGGTTGGCAAACATGATCAGGACAATACAAACTAAGCACAGTTCTACTGTATAGGGCAGCAGCGAGGGAACTGCTGAAGTCAAGGCTGCAATGCCAGCAGAAATACTCACAGTTACGGTGAGAATGTAGTCAATCATCAGTGAAGCTGCTGCGATTAAACCCGGATAAATACCCAAGTTTTCTCGCGCCACAATGTAAGCGCCACCGCCGTTAGGGTAGGCTTTAATTGTCTGTCGGTAAGAAAGCGCCACGATCGCCAACAGCAAAATAATAATTCCCGAAATCGGCAGCGATAAACTCAAACTGCTGCTCCCTGCTAGTAACAGCACCAGCAGAGTTTCTTGAGTAGCGTAGGCCACAGACGAAAGTGCATCGGAAGCAAGAACAGCTAGTCCTGTAGCGTTGCTCAGCCGTTCGTGAATAGATGCGCTGGTGGGGAGAGATTCACCCAGTAAAACCCGCTTGAGCCGAGAGTAAGTGTACATTGAAACTCAATATAGAGGCGTCCACAATCATAATCGACACGGGTACAGTTTGAAGTAATTTTGGGTTCACAAGTTGTAATTTTTTCTCGCTTGTTGAGTCAGCTTCAGCTTGTGTTCGAGAGCTTGCCAATTTTGGCTCTCGATATCGCCCATCAACTCGTCGAGACTGTCGCGGTAAATAGAGAGCGATCGCAACAATTCCTCGCGATTGTACTTGGCTACCATCACTCCCAGCTCGGGGTTGCCGCCGCCAACTCGGCTGGTGTCCCGAAAACCCGAACTCGCCAAATGTTGGGCTAAATTCACAATATCTCGATCGCCCTCTCGATCGCACGCAGCCAGCAGCGTAGCGCTAGCCATAAGCGGCAAATGAGAAATCCAAGCCACAGCTCGATCGTGATCCTCTGGCCCGCAACGGTAAACCGACGCACCCAGCAACCGGGCAATTTCCTCAACCTTCTCCACTGACTGCACCGGAGTCTGGGCTGTCGGAGTCACCACGTAAGGACGGCCCACAAACAAATCCCTTACCGCCGCCTCAATCCCACTTTCAGCAGTCCCCGCCATCGGGTGTCCCCCGACAAAATTCGGCCACAGAGCAGACACAGCCTGCACTATCGGTGTTTTTACGGAACCGACATCAGTTACAATCGTATCAGGGGAAAGATGGGAAATTAAATTTTGGACGATCGGCTCGATCGCGGATAACGGCGTGCAAATAAAAACTAAATCCGCTGCTGCCATCAGAGACAGGTGTATGCTGGCATCATTGACCACACCGCGTTCTTGGGCGCGATCGCAAGTCTGCTGTCGGCTCGAAACCCCAAAAACATCAAAGCCGCGCGATCGTAAATCCAGAGCGATCGAGCCACCAATTAAACCAAGTCCTACAATACCGATATTCATTAGCAATAAAATGGGGATATTTCGATACGGTACCGCCCCATGACAGTCGAGGAACTCCTGAAAAAATATGCCGCCGGAGAAAGAAACTTTGCCGGAATCAACCTGACTGAGGCCAACCTCAGCGGCGTCAACTTGAGCGGAGCCAACCTGACAGGTGCGAATCTGAGTGTAGCAAACCTCAGCGGAGCCAACCTCAGCAAAGCCAACCTTACCGGTGCCAAACTCAACATCGCCAGACTCAGCGGCGCCCATCTCGGCGGCGCCAACCTCACTGACGCCGACCTCAACGTCGCCTACCTAGTACGAGTTGACCTCAAAAAAGCCACACTCACAGGAGCCAAACTGATCAGAGCCGAGCTAATTAGAGCCGAGCTCAGCGGAGCCAACCTCAGCGGAGCCAACCTCAGCGGAGCCACCCTCACTGAAGCCACCCTCAGAGGAGCCAACCTCGCTCAAGCCAACCTTCGAGGCGCTCACCTCAGCGGCGCGTGCTTGACAGAAGCCAACCTCGAACAAGCCAACCTGCAAGGCGCCGACCTCAGCCGAGCCGACCTCAGCGGTGCCGACTTGCGAGGTACTGAACTGCGACAAGCCAACCTCACTCAAGCCATACTCAGCGGCGCCGACCTCAGCGGCGTCAACTTGCGCTGGGCCATCCTCAGCGGCTGCAACCTGCGCTGGGCCGACTTGAGCGAAGCCAAATTGAGCGGTGCCGACCTCAGCCGAGCCGACCTCTGCCACGCCAACTTGCTCAACGCCAGTTTAGTTCACGCCGATTTGTCAAATGCCTATCTGATCCGCGCCGATTGGATTGGAGCCGACTTAACCGGAGCCACCTTAACCGGAGCCAAACTCCACGCAGTTTCGCGGCTCGGCATCAAAACCGAAGGCATGACCTGCAAGTGGGTCGATTTGAGTCCCAACGGCGACCACAGCCAAATTTACTGGTTGAACTCTGGAGGAACCCACGAATTTTTTCACTCGTCCTTGCCCACAGTAAGGATTGTGATTGACTCGCCCTTAGACCAAGGCGCTCATTTTGCCCTAGCTGCAACTTATTACCAAATTGCCCAACAATACCCGACTTTAAGTCAGCCGCCCACCATCGAAGTCAGCTCTAGGCGCACCGTACTCGCCTTTAAAATGGACAGCGACGATAAATTATTTGCCACAGCTTACGTTGCCATCATTCCTTTTAACGACGCTGCTACAACTCAAAAAAACGTGATAGCTTTGATGAAAATGATTCAATCCCAGGATGCCAGCAAACTTAACGTCAAAGAATCAAAACACGTCCAACTATGCAGCAAAGCTCTCAACCAAGCTATCAGCAAGGTAGACCAAATTAAGATTTCAAGCTCTTTTCCCAAAATCGGCGAAAGCATCAACTTTTTTCAAATTCCCACACAAATGATTTTAATTAATTCCAGCGATCGAAGACTCAGCGTCTATCACCATCCAGCCTTCGGCAAGCGCCTGATCAAAAAATACGATTCTAACAATTCTACCTCCGCCAAGTTAGCCGAAATTACCAAATTGGGTCAATCTAATATCACTACCATTTTGGATTTTATAAAAGGCTTCCACAATATCGATGTCTGAGCATATTGCATCAAGTTACAAAAATGCTTATTCTATTTAAAAGTTGGCAAAACAAAGCTTTGTTCTAGCTAACACATCAGGGAAAGTCAAAAGCATGGACGCCGAAGAACTCATAGCTAAGTATGCCGCAGGAGAAAGAGACTTTACTGCCATCCTCCTGTGCGAAGCCAATCTCAGCAGGATCGATCTCAAGGGGGCTAATTTCAGCGAGGCAATTTTGAGCCTCACCAATATGAGCGGCACCAATCTGTCCGGCGCCAACATGAGAAAAGCCAAACTCAACGTTGCTAGACTCAGCGGTGCCAATCTCAACAAAGCCAACCTCAGCGGGGCTATTCTGAACGTGGCTAATTTGATTCGAGCCGACCTCAGCGAAGCCCAACTCGTGGAAGCTACGCTGATCAGAGCCGAATTGATTAGAGCCGACCTCAGCGGTGCTAACTTGAGCGGCGCCAACCTCAGCGAAGCAGATTTGAGAGAAGCCACGCTGCGAGAAGCCAATTTGGAGCAAGCAGACCTCAACGGGGCTCACCTTCGGGGCGCTTCCCTGACAGCGGCCAACTTGGAACGAGCTAACTTGCACAGAGCCGACCTCAGCAGGGCTGACTTGCGAGGAGTCAACCTCTGCAATGCCGAACTCAGACAAGCTAATCTGTCTCAAGCCAACCTCAGCGGCGCTGATTTGCGAGGCGCTAATCTCCGGTGGGCCGACCTCAGCGGGGCGAACCTGACGGGTGCTGACCTCGATGAAGCGAGATTGAGCGGGGCTAACTTGTACGGGGCAAATTTGAGCAATGTCAACCTGTTAAACGCTACCCTAGTACACGCAGATTTGACTCAAGCGAATTTGATTCACGCTGATTGGGTGGGTGCAGATTTGACGGGGGCGGCGCTGACGGGGGCTAAAATTTATGCGGTGTCGAGGTTTAATCTCAAAGCCGATGATATTACTTGCGATTGGGTCGATCTGAGCCCTAACGGCGATCGCAGTCACATTCAGCGCTTTACACCAGAAGAATCTCAACGGTTTTTTAATGCTACACCGCCGACAGTACAAATTATAGTCGATCGACCTCTCGACCCCGATGCCAACTTTGTCCTGGCGGCTACCTACCGCCAAATTGCCAGTCAATACTCGGGTTTGAGCAATCCTCCCAGCATAGAAGTTAATTCGCGGCGCACCATCATCTCATTTAGAATAGACCAAGACGAGCAACTATTTCCCACAGCTTTCGTGGCGATTACTCCGTTTAGCGACGCGGCATTTACTCAGAAAAATCTCATTACTCTGATTAAGATGATTCAACCGCAAAACGGCAATAATCTGGGCGTCCGAGTCTCAAATCTGGTAGTGCAATTGAACGTAACCCTCACCAAAACAATTAGAAAAATAGGAGAAATGAAAATTCAGCCGGTGCGGATCGATCGCGAATCGACATCAACTTTTTTCCAATCGCCTACCCAAACTGTACTGGCTAACTCTAGTGCCGAAAGTTTGATGGTTCACTATCACCCAGACTTTGGCAGAAACTTGACCAATTTGCCGGGAGTCAACAAAACCTCTATCGCCCCGGCAATTAAAGCCCAAAGATTCACAACTCCGCCATTAAACACTGTGATTGAGTTTGTCAAAAGTTTTTATCAAGTCGGCGATTAAATACTATAAATTAATTTGAAAAATTTGTATCTAGGTCACATAAAACTTAGCAGAGAACCATTTTATTCAGGTGTAAGCAATGGAAGCAGAAGAACTTCTCAAAAGATTTGAACTCGTAAAAAGATACACAGAAGGCGACAGAAATTTCACAGGAATCAACCTAAATGAAGCTAATCTCAGCCGCATCAATCTCAGCAAATCAATTTTAAGAAAGGCTAGCTTATTTGTCACCAACATCAGTGGCGCTAACTTGAGCGAAACTGACCTGAGCGAAGCTAACCTGAATGTGGCTAGACTCAGCAGCACCAATCTATCGCGGGCAATCTTAAATGGGGCTACTATGAATGTAGCAAATTTAGTGAGAGCCGATTTAACAGGAGCTCAATTAATCGGAGCGTCCCTGATCAGAAGTGAATTAGTCAGGTGCGAACTCAACCACACTAACTTTAGTGGCGCTAACTTGACTGAAGCCGATTTAAGAGAAGTAAAACTCACCCAAGCTAACCTGATGGGTGCTAATCTTTCCGGTGCAAACCTCAGAGGTGCTGAGGCTACATTAGCTAACTTTCAAGGAGCTAACTTGCACGGGGCAGATTTGACAAAAGCAGAAATTAACGGCGTCAATTTCTGCAATGCCGATTTAAGACAAGCTTCTTTGCAGCAGGCGAATCTCAGCGGTGCAAATTTGAGCGGAGCTAACCTTAAATGGGCAGATTTGAGCGGAGCCAACCTCAACGGCGCGGATCTGAGGGATGTTAAATTCAACGGAGCTAACCTCAACGGAACAGATTTAAGAAATACCAATTTAGCCAATGCTAGTTTGGTTCACGCTGATTTGACGGAAACTAATTTGATTAACGCAGATTGGGTCGGCTCTGATTTGACAGGGGCAACTTTAACAGGGGCAAAACTGTATTTAGTTCCCAGATTTGGCATCATCGCAGATGATGTTACTTGCCACTGGGTGGATATGAGTCCCGCAGGAGACCGCACTCTGGTTCAACAATTTAACTGGCCGTCTGAAGCGAGAAAGTTTTTAAATCATACGCCGGGGTTAGTGCGAATTGTGGTTGACGCACTTTTAGATCATTCAGCCAACAGCACTTTAGCAACAGCTTACAGCGAAATAGCTCGGCATTACGGGGAAATGAGCCGTCCTCCCAATATTGAAATCGGCTACCGTCGGACAACTCTAACTTTTAGGCTTGATAGCGACGAGCATTTATTGCCAGCAGCTTTTTTAGCGATTATTCCTTTTGATGATGCCTTAGAAACTCAGAAAAATATTGTGGCGGTTGGGAAAAATATCGTCAGTCAAGATTTGCAAAAAAAACGGATATTGCAGTTGTCGGAAGCATTAAATTCAGCGATGGATAATTTAAATGATGTGAAAACAATGCTGGAAAAATCCCTAAATTCTGGACAGCAAACAAATTTTTTTAAGTCGCCTACCCAAACTATTTTAATTAGTTCGGGGCTGGAGAGTTTGATTGTGCAGTCTCATCAAAATTTTGGTCGGCGCAGTGGAAATAATCAGGAGAGTAAATTCAGTTTGCCTGTGGGTCAAAAAGTAGTTGATTTTCTGGCAAGTTTTGATTATCTTGATTGAGAAATCCCAACTGTGAAATCGATTGATTGAGGTAGAAGTCCATAATTCGCTGCTGAGCTTTTTGCGATCGCACTCCGAGCCGCGCTGGCCCCACCATTTAACGATGGCACGGCTGGTGGCGCGGGCTTTGCGCTTGGGGCGCAGCGCTCTGATCCAAACGGGGCTGCCGGCGTCCGCTTACCGACAGCGGTATCGAGTCAGCTATTTGATGCCGATTTTGATGTGGCCCGAACCGGTGATTTTAGTGGCGCCGACACCGCTGCTGGAACATTTGCAGGAGGTGGAAATTCCGCGATTGCAAGAGTGGCTGCAAACTGATCGGCCGTTAGCGAAGCCCTCGAAGAGGATCGAGATTTATTCCCATCATGCCGCGGGACGAGGGTTGATGCTAGCAGATCCTGAATCTTGGCTGGCGTCTCGCTTGGCCCGAAATTCGGAACTTCACAGCAATATTCCGACAATTATTGACGGTGTGGATGACTTGGAAGTTTGGACCCGCCAGCAATTGACGGTGGGTTTGGCACCGGCCGATTGGACTGATTTAATGGAATCTGGGCCAATGGTGGCCGATGCAATCCTGCAAGCGCGAGTGTTGCTAACGCGGGCTGTGTTTCAGCATCCAGCGAAACCTGATGAGTGTTATTTGCTAGAAACCGCAGAGCAAAATATTTTGCAAGGGCTGTTGGAAACGATCGAACAAAACCCTGGGATTCCGCCTGCTTGGAGCAATTTTTGGCAGCGGTGGAACACAAACGGCAAACTGCGGTGGGCGCAAATTCATCGCTCTGCTGGGTCATTTTCGCTGTTTAGCGCGCCGGTGCAGGTGGCGGATGTTTTGAGCAAAATTTGGTCTGCTGTGCCTGTGGTGTTGATTGGTGGGGCGGTGGATGTGGAACAGAAGGCTCCGATCTTCCGGCAAATGATGGGATTGCCTGAGTTGACGAGTGTGAAGTTTTCGCCCGATCGACAAAACGAGTTAATTCAACTGTACATTCCGAACTGGCTGCCGCTGCCGAATACGCCGGAATTTCAGGGTGTTTTAATGGAAGAAATTCGGACTTTGCTGTTGATGAGTGCGTCGGTGGCTGGTTTGACGGTGCTGATTGTGGGCGATGTACCGCTGAAGGCTCGGATGGCGGCGATTTTGGCTTCTGAGTTCGGTACTCGGGTGCAGGTGGAAAAAACCGAGGTGGGCGAGAATGCGATTTTGGTGACTGGGTGGGAGTTTTGGCGGGAACATCAGGGGGAGTTGAGCGCACCTCACTTGCTGGCGATCGCAACTTTGCCGCTACCTTCTTTGGAAAATCCTTTGGTGACGGCGCGTGTGGCTTTTTATAAGGAGCAGCGGAGGGATTGGTTTCGGTTGTATTTGTTGCCGGCGGCGCTGAATGAGTTGCAGCGGGCGATCGCGCCGGTGCGAGAACGTCAGGGGGTTGTGGCGATTTTTGACAGCAGGGTGATTCACCGCAGTTACGGACAGCAGATTTTAGCGGCGTTGAGTCCGTTTGCGAGGATTGATTATTTGGATACGACTTGGTTGACGCAGGCTTGAGATGACCTGTTGTCCTATAATTTGGTTGTGATCGAATTGAAATCTAATTTAGCAGACAAAAATTATGGGCGAATCTAAGCGTCGTAAAGAGTCGATCGGCGATGGATACGGTAAAGAAGAGCGTATCTATCCCTGGCTACCAATTACGAAAACTCAAAGCGAAGATTTTCTGAAGTGGACAAGTCGCGGAAGCTGGGCGGGGATTAGTCTGTTGGTGGCTTGGTGGATTGTGGTGCGGTTTGTTGGCCCTGCTGCGGGTTGGTGGGTGGTTGATTGATAGTGAGGTGCGATCGACAATTGGGCGATCGCACATTGTGTCGAGTTTTCACTCGGAAACCAGCGGCTGATTTTTTAGGGAAATTTTAGTTGCTAATTGGGAGTCAGTATGTTATGGTATTTATCTGCGGGCGATTGGCACAGTGGTAGCGCGCTACCTTCACACGGTAGATGTCGCAGGTTCAAATCCTGCATCGCCCATAATAATTATTCTATTATAAATTTTTATTTAAAAAGCCGATCGCATCTATGCTGAATGTGAGTCTGTTCGGAAGTAAGTTAAGCTAGAGTAACAGACGCTCTTCTAATTGGTAATGGATACTTTTAAAACATGAAGCTCCCAAACTATGAAAGAGTAATTTATGAGCACAGCCCCTTAATTGAGGTTATTGCTCAACTTAGATTTCCAACTATCCTGAGAATTGCCAGCCAACAGCCTGTAGACTTTCAAGATAGTATTAGGTTTGAATACCCAATTTTTGAAACTTCTAGAAATTTGCAGATCCCGGTTGAGCTATCTAATCTTTTAACCCAATTCAGCTCAAATTTTACAAGTGGCCTGACTTCAAGTGACTTGAATTATCAATTTAAGTCAGAAGACTTGAGCTGTCAGATATCTTTAGACAAAAACTCTATAACGCTTGCCACGACGAAATATGAAAGATATGAAACTTTTATGGATAAATTTAAAACCGCTGTAGAACTTTTTGAAAAAATATATAATCCCTCTTTTTATTCACGAACAGGATTAAGATATCGTGATTTAATTATTAGGTCAGAACTAAATATTAAGGACAAAGAGTGGCATGAATTAATACCGCAACATATTGCTTCTGAACTATATACACCCGAAGTTGCAGATTCAATTCAAAACTTTGTTAAGAATTTACAGCTAAAAACTGAATTCGGTCAAGTTAATTTTAATCATGGGCTTGTTAACGTTAGGGACACAGAAAGAGGTATAGATGAAACAGCTTATTTATTAGATACTGATTTTTTTACTGAGGATAAAGTAGAAAGGAGTGAAAATGCCTGGAACATACTCGATAACTACAACCACACAGCCAGAAATCTCTTTCGCTGGAGTATCACGGAAGAATTGTACAGAGCAATGCGACCTCAACCAATATAATCCTATGCACGTAACAACTGGTGGTACTACAAGCAAAAATATAATTGGACACAGGTATGAAGTTTTACCAACTCCTGCTCAGACTCAGTATCGGCAAACTTTATCATCTGCTACTCCTAGCTTAAAAATCGAAGTTTCCATTGAATCACCTTTTAGTGGTGAATGGTTTGGTCAATTCAATGAAAATACCATTATTTGGGTTAAGTGTTTAACGCTACTCAATCTGCTTTTTGCTAACACTCCAGAAGGATTGGAAGAAGCATCTGAAGTGCTTGAACGCATGGTGGAATATTATAGTGACTGTCGGTCTGATTTAGGACAAACTACCTTACCTCAAGAATTAGGATTACTTACTGGTAGCGTATTACCTAGCGAAGTCAGACCACCTTTAGTCCTAGATATTGAGTAGCTAACCATGCGTAAACCTGGGATTTACAGAGCCTCCAATGACAAAGAGGCTCTCAGACAAGGGGAAATTCTGACTGGACTTATACAGATTAAACCAGTTCCAAGTGAATCTTCTCCAAACCTCGATCGAACTCAGTTTAAACCTATTGTTCATCCTTATGCAATTATTGTCACTCAGAACTGTGATTTAGATTGGGACTATAGCGCTAGGCAAAATCGAGACAAGCCTAATAAGTTGTTAAATTCTATACTTTGTTGTCAAGTACATACAGCTCAAGAAATTCGCTCCGACAAAACAGTCCAACTCAATTCAGCAGATTGGAATTTAGTAAAATCTAATCGTTATCAACAGTACCATTTTTTGGAGAAAATACCTCTAGAAGGTGAATCATCTCAGGAAGGCATACCAGAATTAACAGTAGATTTTAAAAAAATTTTTGCGATAGATGCTGAGTTCTTCTACCATCAAATAAATAATAATTTTGCTAAACGACGTGCAGTGCTTGAAAGTCCATATTTAGAAGACTTTTCACATCGTTATCATGACTTTCACGGGCGTGTCGCACTTCCTGCACAACATGAAAGTGAAAAGGGCGTATAAAGTAAAAATTAAGCAAGCATAAAATTAGAGAAATTTGGGCGGTTTCACTATCTCACTAAACCTCATAAAACACCACTTTTCATAATTAGTATAAATTGTCGCTTGACTTTGTAACACAAGCATAATACAATAACATTGTAGCTCGTGTCCCCGCCGGAGGTTTCCTCGTGACAAACCCCAATCTTCCTCAAAATTTCAACTTAATCGTGCCCGCCGGAACCCAAATTGTCGCCAAAATTGAGGTGAAAAACCCCGGCGGCGATCAATCTTGGAAACAAGGCGCAGTAGGTGTGATTGTCAAATCGCCTACGGACAATTCCCACGCATATTTAGTCAAACTCCCAGACGGAACAGAAGTTAGTCTGCGGCGACACGAATTCAGCATTCGCAAACAGTTTCAAAGCGAAGGATTAGAGTCAGGAGGAGATTTTCTTGCAGAATACAACCTCTATGATTCTGTAATTTACCGCTGCATTGTTGGTTCAAGAGCCTACGGTTTGGATAACGAGCAATCTGATACAGACAGGCGCGGGATTTACCAGCCGCCGGCAATTCTTCATTGGTCGCTTTATGGCATTCCTGAGCAATTGGAAAATAAGCAAGATCAAGAATGCTATTGGGAACTGCAAAAGTTTCTGGTTTTGGCACTAAAAGCTAATCCGAATGTGCTGGAATGTTTGTACACGCCTTTGGTAGAAACTGTTTCTCCTGTCGCGGCCCAATTGCTGGAAATTCGCGAAATCTTTCTGTCGCAATTGGTTTACCAAACTTACAATAGTTACGTTTTGTCGCAGTTTAAAAAGATGGAGCAAGACCTCCGCAATACTGGCGAAATTCGCTGGAAGCACGCGATGCACTTGATTCGCTTGCTGCTGTCAGGAATTACGGTGCTCAAGGAGGGGTTTGTACCTGTTCGGGTGCAGGATTTTCGATCGCAATTGCTATCAATCCGCAATCAGGAAATCCCCTGGGATGAGGTGAATCGTTGGCGGTTGAGCTTGCACGCAGAGTTCGATCGCGCTTTTGCTGAAACTAAGTTACCGGAACGTCCTAATTACGAGCAGGCTAATCTGTTTTTGATTAAATCGCGTCAAAGTGCGATCGGGAGTTGATTTATAATTCGGCGATTGAAATCGCTTCTTGTCAAACAAAGTCCGCCTCCGCGGACTGAAAGAATTGATAATTTTTATTGGTAAATATTGGAAAAAAATATGGTAGAATACATCTCCGAATTAGTCAAGATTATCTCCGATCGACCTTATCCGCTGCTGTTTGCGACTGTCAGCGGCTCGCACTTATACGGTTTTCCTTCCGCAGATTCTGACTTCGACTTGCGGGGAGTTCATATCTTACCGCTACCAAAAGTAATCGGACTGATTTGTGGAGACGAAACAATCGAAGTTTCGGAAGTTCGGGAGAAGATGGAACTCGATTTAGTCACTCACGATATTAAGAAGTTTCTGGAGTTGCTGTTGAAGCGCAACGGCTATGTGTTGGAACAACTGTATTCGCCACTGATAGTTTACAGTAGCGAGGAACATGAGGAGTTAAAGGATCTCGCCTCGAACTGCATTACCAAGCACCACAGCCACCACTATCTGGGTTTTGCTCAAACTCAATGGCGATTGTTTGAGAAACAAAGCCCGCGTCGGGTGAAGCCGCTGCTGTACGTTTACCGCGTGTTGCTGGCGGGGATTCATTTGATGCAAACAGGACAAGTTGAGGCGAATTTGGTTAAACTTAATGAGGAGTTCAAGTTGCCGTATATTCCCGATTTGATCGATCGCAAGTTGGCTGGGGCGGAAAAGTCGGTGCTGGAAGATACAGATATTGCATTTTATCACCAGGAGCGCGATCGACTAATTAATGTATTAGAAGAGGCAAGTTTTAACAGTCATTTACCGTCAAATCCTAATGCAAAGCTTGCTCTCAATGATTTTTTGGTAAAGGTGAGAATGGCATCTTTGAACTAAGCTGTTTTTATTTATAAATTGCAGGTGGAGGACGGGCGGGACGCCCATCCCACTCATGGTTGGGGAAGGTTTAATGATTCGGCGACGAGAGACTGTAATTGAATGCAATCGGCGCGAAGCATGGCGTCAGCCCGATCGCTTTTTTGATAAAATGAGATACAGTAAAAGTATTGTCCAAGCCTTGCACCATCAGAGGTAACAATGCAAATCACCTTCAGCCCAGATCAAACCCAAGTCCTTGAAGCTTTAGTAAAGCACGGTCAATATTCCTCCCTTGAAGAAGCAATTAACACAGCCTTGCTGTTATTAATTGACGACCTTACTTTATCCGATAGCAGCAACAACCCAAACTATTTATAGCCTTTCTCAGAAAGATGAGGTACTCATGGGAATGGGGCATTGGGCATGGGGCATAGGGCATAAGACTAGCGGGCATACCTCACTTTTTTGAGAAAGGCTATAGCTTGGGTTGAAGAAACTCGGAATAAAATCGATATAGCACGAGAACAGGCGCAACGCGGTGAGTTGCTCAATGCAGATGATGTATTAGCTCAACTTAGAGATAAGGTGAAAAAAGCTAGAGAAGTAATAGTATGAATCGCTTGCTAATTACAATAGAGGCGATCGCTTTCAACTGCTCATATACCTGAGAAAAGCGATATCTAACTCCCTCCGTTGCCGCGACTGTGCAACTGATCTAATAGATACTGCCAGATTTGCTCAATTCTTTCTTCAATTTGTTCTATCCGGCGTTCCACAGCCATAAAGTTAGCTTTGAATTCAGCAACGTCGATGGCAAAAATTTCTGATATTTTGGTAACAGCAGAAGTTAGGGCGTCGGTTCTTTCTGTTAACAAGTTAATTTTTCCTGTTAACAGGCTGATTTGCTGCTGGGATTCCTGCTGTTGTACGGCTATCTGATTAATGCGATCGGTTAACTGCTGTTGCGATTCCGCTAACTGCTGTTGCGACTCCGCTAACTGCTGTTGCGATGCGCCAAACTGGTTAATGCGATCGGCAAACTGCTGTTGCGATCGCGCGGTTTGTTCAAGAATAGCCTCAATTCGGTCTAGGCGATCGGTCATTTGCTTATTTCCTCAGTTTTTGCTGCTTTACTCCGCTTGGGCTTTGACTTGGGCGAGGTTTCGTTTTTAGATGGGCTCTTATTGCTGATTTCTGGGGTGTTTTCTGCAAGCCAGTTTTCTACGAGTTCCAATAAAACCTGGTTCATAGAAGCATTTTGGTAAGCACAAACCCATCGGAAGCGCGATCGCAAATCGTCATCGCAGTAAAAGCAGAGCTTGACTGGCTTATCTTTATCGGTATCGTTCATAACCTGTACTGGTGTCACTGTTTCTAGAGTGACACTAATGCCAGCTTTGTTCTATAGCAATTTTAGCTATTTAGTGACTTAGTGTTAATAGCGCTATAGCGCTAATATGCCAGATTCTTTAGTCCGCGGAGGCGGACATCGTTTGTATAGCAGCGGTTTCAACCGCCGAGTTTTTTCTTATTTCTCATACCTGCGCGGCGTGTAAACCCAAACATCTCCAAACTTCCGAGGAATAATCCGAGTTTGACTCGAACCGATAATTACTAAAGTTCTCATATCCGCATCTTCCGGCTGGAATTCGCCAAGAGTACAAACGCGCACGGATTGGCCCGATCGCCCGAGATTTCGCCCCAATACAACTGGGGTTTTAGGATCCCGAGTTTCTAACAAAATCTCGATCGCCCTTGAGAGTTGCCAAACCCGCTGTTTCGAGATTGGATTGTAGAATGCCATAACTAAATCCGCCGAAGCCGCCGCCGAAATCCGCTGTTCTATGACTTCCCAAGGCTTGAGAATATCCGAAAGCGAAATCGCACAAAAATCGTGTCCGAGAGGTGCTCCGATCGCAGCAGCGGCCGCCTGCATCGCGGAAATACCCGGTGCTACCCGAATGTCGATGCCTTCCCATTCGGGTTTAGCGTCAAAGTCGATCGCCTCAAACACCGCCGCAGCCATCGCAAAAATCCCCGGATCTCCCGACGAAACCACGGCGACGGATTTTCCCGATGCTGCTAAGTCTAAAGCAAAACGCGCGCGATCGATCTCTTCGCGGTTGTCGGAATCGTGCCTGTTTTGTCCTTCCCGCAGAGTTCCGGCTAAGTCGAGATAGAACTTGTAACCCACCCAATCCGTGGCTTCCCGCAGAATTTCCTTAACTTCCGGGGACATCCAAGCTGCGCCTCCGGGGCCCGTACCGACGATCGCCAGTTTGCCGCGGCCAATGCCGATCGCACTTGGATCGATCGGTTCGCTAGCAAGTGCGATCGCGCAACTAAAGGCGTTTGTGCGATCGTATCCGATCAACTGACTGTTTGCGCCCGCTGCTGTCTGGCTAATTTGGGCGGCGGTGACATCAAAACTGGAATTATATTGTATTAATTTAACTGTGTCGAATTCCACAAGTTCGGGAATATTTAAAAAACGAACTGGTACTTTAAAAAATTGACCGATCGCTTCTAAAGTCGGATTTCCCATCTCATGTTTTAAGGCAAAAAATCCGGCAACAGAAGCTGCTGCTAAATCTGCGTTTTCTAAGATTTGCTGCACGTAGGAAATTGCTATTTCCGGCTCAATATAGGATAGATTTGTCAGTGCAAATGCTGCAAGTTGCGGGTGGTAAACTAAACAGTCGGCTGTCGGTACAATGGCTTTTTCGGTGACGCGGATGGTTAATTGGGCTGCGGGGGCGAGCGGCAAATTACTCTCGGCAAGCCAGTTAGCAGCCCCTTCTAGCTGTACTTTCGCCCCGGCGAGCAAATTTGAAATAAAAGTCTTCGCATCCTCTGGATTCGCCAAATAATAGCCTTGGGGAGGACTCAGCAGGGCGGTGCGAAAGCGGATATCTCCGGTGGTGGTGATGGCGGGTTGTACGCCGAGGGCTGCTGCAATTTCTCTGGCTAAGTCGTTGACTCCGTGCAAACCTCCTAGCAGCGGTACAACGGCGCTTCCGTCTTCGGCGACTGCTAAGACTGGGGGTTCGGCGCGTTTGTCTGACAGCAGCGGGGCGAGGGTGCGGATGATGATTCCGGCGGCGCAGATGGCGATGATTGGGGTTTCTGTGGCGAATAGTTCTCGCAAGGTTTCGCCGAAGTTGCTAAAGTTGATGTCTGTGTCGGATGTGCGATCGACTAAACCATAAATCTGGGAACCAGGGAAGACTGTGGAGATTGTTTGGGCGATCGCTAGGCTGTTTTGTCCTAAGATAATTATTGCGGGAGGAACTCGATTCACAGTTTTAATTATGGCTATATTTGGATTGGTTTAATTATTTTAATCTGTTGTTACTTCAATCATACATATTTGACGACAGCCAGAAGGCGCGTTAGGCTTGCGCAGCGCGATCGCGCTAGGGCCCGAAGCAAGAGAAATTGATATTTTTTTGTGTGTCAGTGGCAAAAACATCTTTTATGTAATTTTCTGGATTAGTCTATCATACCAAATCTGGCTTTAATATCCTGTTTCTTTTTTGGTCGGCGGAGGCAGACATTGAAAAAGTTACTGTGTGGTTTTTTTAGTTTATTTTATGTAGGTAGTCATAATTATTAGGACACGGCAGTGCCGTTTCCCTACCTGTTAAGATTTTGCTGGCTATTTTTGATTAAATTAGGTTAATTGTACCTCCTATCTGTAGGCACGCGGCACTGCCGTCTCCTGGTTTCTTCGATACGAGTGGAACACAAACATCCTAGATAGTGTTTTTTGCTACATTCTGCAAAGCCGTCACCGTCAACAATGGTAGGTAAAACCACAAAGGACAGCTTTGAAATCGGCTGGCAAATAACCTATGAAACCTCGAATCATTGTTTGCGGCTTGGGCCACACGGGACACAAGATTTTTTGTTTGTTGAGACAGCAAGGGGCGATTGTGGTTGGTATTAGCGATCGCCCAATTCGCAGCGAAACTTCTGATGTGGTTGTCGGTAATTTGCAAGCAGCTTCTACTTTGTTGGCCGCGGGGATTCAAAAAGCCCACACTTTAGTCATTGCAGGTAATGATGATGCTATAAATTTGGCAGTTTTGATGCAGGCGAGGATTCTCAATCCTCAAATTCGCATCATTAACCGATTGTTCAATACTAGCTTGGGCGACAGAATCGATCAAACTTTGCCCGAACACGCTTCGATGAGTGTTTCGGCTTTGGCGGCTCCGGTTTTTGCTTTTGCTGCTCTCGGAAATCGGGCGATCGGACAGTTGCGTTTGTTCGATCGCACTTGGCCGATTCACGAGGAATATATCGATGAAGATCATCCTTGGATCGATCGACCGCTCAGCGATTTGTGGAACGATCGATCGCGAATGTTGATTTATTACCTCCCGGCTGCTAACAAAACTGATTTAGTATCGGCGGTGCTGGCGGGCCGGCAGTGTCAAAAGGGCGATCGGCTAATTGTGGCCACTCAGCCGACTATCCGCAGCCCCCAAAAAACTTTAGTTCAAAAACTCCTTAAAATCTTAACTAACCTGCGCCGATTTCAACAGCACAGCCAAGCAGCAGTAATTGTTGTACTGACGCTTTTGGCAATGATTGCAGTTGCTACTGTCACCTATATTTGTGTTGACGATAATATCTCATTTATCGATTCTCTCTATTTTTCAGTGGGGATGATTACCGGAGCCGGAGGCTATGAAAAAGTTGCCGAACAAGCTCCCGATAGCATTAAATTATTTACAGTTATGATGATGTTAGTGGGAGCCGGCATCATCGGCATTTGCTACGCACTGCTCAACGATTATGTATTGGGAACTCGCTTTACCGAATATTGGGATGTAGCACGAGTTCCGCAGCGCCATCATTACATTATTTGCGGACTGGGCGGCATGGGAATACAAATTGCTAAAGAACTGCACAATAACGGTTACGATATTGTGGCGATCGAGCAAGATCCGAACAGCCGCTTTCTAAACACGGCTCGCTCTATGCAAATTCCAGTAATTCAGGGAAGTGCCAGTTTGCCGGCAACTCTGGAAGCTGCCAATGTTAAGCAAGCATCTGCACTTTTGGCGGTAACAAGCAGCGATATGTCCAATCTAGAAATTGCCTTAACTGCTAAAGGATTGGCACCAAAACTGTCGGTAATTGTCCGCAATCAAGACTCGCATTTTGCTTTGATGGTGCAGCAAGTTTTTGAGTTTGAAGGAGTTTTGAACCCGACGGAATTAGCGGCTCCTGCTTTCGCGGCGGCGGCGATTGGAGGCAGAATTTTGGGCAACGGGATGACTGCTGACAGTCTGTGGGTTTCCTTGGCAACATTGATTACTCCCAAACATCCTTTCTGCGGCCACCGCATTCAAGATGCTGCTAAATCTGCTGATTTTGTGCCTCTTTATTTGGAAACTAATTGTCAAACTATTCACGGCTGGGATTTGCTGAATTGTTGTCTGAGTGCGGGGGATGTTTTATATTTGACGATGCCCGGAAATCGGTTAGATCAATTGTGGAGAACGACTTCGGAATTAATTAAAAGTTAAGACGATCTCAATCAATATTACTCTGCTTAAAATCTGTTCAGCAGTCAGTCATCCCCAATCTAAAATCAAAAATTAGAAATCGCAAATGGTATGATGTTGCCGATCGCCCAATTGGCACTACAAACCTGATAAACTGAGGCCTGTATAGTAAATAAAACTTACGCTTAACCCTCAGAAACCCGGTTTCTTCCCGTATTTCTCGTTACTCAACCCAAGATTTTCGCAGAAACCGGGTTTCTTAGCTTAAGTTCGAGTATAAATAACCAACAGACTCTCAATTAGTTGCGATTGATAATGAGAAAATTTTTAGGATTAGTTGTGTTTGGGATGATACTGGCGATCGCCTCTGTAGCTGTGGCCGCTCAACCTTTGTCCGTCGCTTATCCTCCCGCCAACCACAAAACAATCGCCGATCGCATTTTTCTGATCGGTACAGCCCCACCCACCGGACAAGTATCGGTAAATGGCCAGCAAATTTCCCGCACCAGCGCCGGCCATTTCGCCCCGACTTTTCCCCTGCAACTCGGCGAAAATGTCTTTAGCTTGCGTTACGACAAAAGCCAAGTCCTGCTCAAGGTGACGCGCGAGTCGAATCAGCCGCAAGTCCCCGCAGGCTTGGCTTTTGCCAAAGATTCCCTGACGCCGAAAGTCGATGTAGCCAGTTTACCCGGGGAATATATCTGCTTTGGCGCGATCGCCCCGGCGAATGCGCGAGTCGCGGTAAAATTGGCTGGGGTTGATATTCCTCTAAAAGCGCGATCGCAAGTCGAACTCCCGGACAACAAATCTGTCTTGTTAGGCGAAAACTCCCCCATCAAAAAAGGCAGCATGGAACAGTATCAAGGCTGCGCTATTACCCCCCCCAACTCCCCCTTAGCTGAGGGGCAAAATGAGTCTAATTCCCCCTCAGCTAAGGGAGAAAAACAGGATTTGGGAGTGCCTGTATTTGAGCTCGCAATCAACGATAAAATCATTACTCAAGCAGGTACTGGCAAGATTTCTATCCTATCTCCCGCCGATTTAGAAGTAGCAGAAGTCACAGCCGATCCGGGTGTTGCTAGAACCGGGGCGAGTACGGATTTCTCTCGGATGACACCGCTACCGAAGGGAACTCGCGCCACAGTTATCGGGCGCGAGGGAGAATGGATTCGCCTCGATTACGGCGCTTGGATCAAAGCATCAGAAGTGCGAATTGTCAAGGATGCAGTGCCTGCGCGATCGATTATTCGCAGCGCCAGATCGCGTCAAGTTTCCGGCTGGACAGAAGTTTTATTTCCCTTAGAAATACCCGTCCCCGTCACCGTCCAAGAAGGTGAACGCACGTTCACTTTAACGCTGTACAATACCACCGCTCAAACTGACATTATTCGCATCGACGATGACCCGGTAATTGCACGTTTGGCATGGCAACAAATCTCCCCGCAGCAAGTACAATATACTTTCAATCTCAAATCTGCCCAACAGTGGGGATATAAATTGAGATACGAAGGCACAACTTTGGTGCTGTCTTTAAAACATCCGCCGGCGAATACCAGCGCCGTGCCGATTTCTGAGCAAAAACCGCTGTCAGGAATTAAGATTCTGATCGATCCAGGACACGGCGGCCCGCAGGATTCCGGGGGGGTCGGCCCTACAGGCTACCGCGAGAAAACAGTGGCTTTAATTGTGTCGAAATTGGTGCGGGAGGAATTGGTAAATCGGGGCGCGAATGTGGTAATGACGCGGGTGGAAGATGTCGATTTGGATTTGCCGCCGAGGGTGGAAATGATTCAAAAAGAAGAACCTGCGATCGCAATTGCCATTCACTACAATGCTTTGCCGGATAACGGCGACGCCATAAATACCAAAGGCGTCGGTGCATTCTGGTTTCACCCGCAAGCACACAGTTTGGCAATGTTTTTGCACAATTATTTAGTTGCAAAACTGAACCGTCCGAGCTATGGTGTATTCTGGAACAACCTAGCCATGACTCGTCCTGCCGTTACTCCATCTGTTTTAATGGAATTGGGATTTATGATCAATCCCGAAGAGTTTGAATGGATTGTGAATCCGACAGAACAGAAAAAGTTAGCTTCGGCGATCGCTCAAGGCATTACCGAATGGTTTGCTTCGGTAAAATAACAGTTCGTAGTAAGGACTTCAGTCCTTCCAACCCAAGGAGATTAAATAAATGTTGAGTTTTAGTCAATCAAAAGCCTTTTTCATTGCCGCAGCATTTGCAAGTTTAAGTTTTTCACTTTACAGCTTTCCAGTGTTCGGGAAAGAGCAAAGTCTGGCACCCGAAAAAGTAGAAGCTTTAAAAAAGCAAACTCAATGCTCGTTTATTACAGGTGGAGGTGGGCCGGTTAATATTCGCAAAGGCCCCGGCAATAACTACCCAGTTGTAGTTAAACTCAAAAGAGGAGACGGAGTTCGGGCTGTCAGCCGACAAGGAAATTGGGTAAAAATTGCTGCCAGAACTTCTGGGAATGCTCCTAATGAAACTTTTACAATCCTTGACGGTTGGGTGAACAATCAATTTATTAATGGCTGTTCCGAAGACCAATTTGACAGGTGGCGGAAATAGGGAATTTAGCGATCGATCGGAGTTGTGGGGGCTGGTTTTACAGCAGAAAGGTCAACATTAGACTAAATCCTGCATCAATCTAGTTTGTCGTCGAGGCTCGCTCCCTTCCCATCCTCCCATCCTCCCATCGAAGATTAACATCCAGCGCTTCTTGTCCCCCCGAGTATCCTAGGGCCGCCGGGGGGATAGAAACCCCAATCGTCAGAGAGTATATCTGTGTTATATTTGAATTAGTTGTTGATACCAATTGTTTCAGAGATGGTGAATTCTGTGGGGGAAACCAATCCCTACAATTAGGAAAAAAATCTAAATTTCTATCTATCTTTAGGGGTGCCGATTCTAGTGATATTTTAGAGGACAACTGTTGCCAATTGCCCGTTGCTAATTGCCAAAATTGACAATTGCCAATTGCCCATTTCCAACAGTATTAATCGGTTGTTTTTATGTTTATTGCTGCTGTTTCTAACTTATTCGGAAGAATTGCTGAAAAATTAACTCTCAAAATATTTATAATTGTCCCCTTTGTTCTGCAAATTGTTGGGATAGTAGGGTTGATGATGACGATGTTCGTCGTTCCTGAAAACGACTTTATGATGCAAATTCACGCCCATACTCGCACGACTATCCTGCTGTGTATTGGGGCATTAATCTGGTCTACAAGTATTGCTATTTGCATTGTTACTGCTTATTGGATTGTCAAGCCAATTCTCGGTTCAAATACCAAAAATAAAAATATTGCTAACAAAAAAACGGGTAAACCAGCAGAAATTAACGGCGACGATCTAGTCGAAGAACGAGCTAGTTTATTTGACAATATGGCACTGCAAATGCAACAGTTTTTTGCCGAACAGCCATCTTTGAATGAAACCTTGGTACAAGATGAGAGCCGACTGAATCAAGTTCTAGAATCCATGGCAGTAGGGGTATTAGTTCACGATATTACCGGACAACTCATCTACGCCAATCAAACATCCCGGCAGTTACTCAATATCGAAACTTTACCCACAGCCAAAACCGAGGAATTGCCACTAACTTATCATATTTATCAGGCAGGAACCGAGCAGTTATATCCGGTAGAAAATCTACCTGTGGTTCGCTCGCTTCGGGGAGAACGAGTAAGGGTTGATGACATAGAAATTCGCGTGCCGGGTAGGACAGTTTCTTTAGAAGTTTACAGTACGCCTCTATTTGATGAAAATCAGAATATTGTCGGGGCGATCGCTACTTTTACCGACATAACAGATCGCCAGCAAGCACAAGCCGTGTGGCAAGCAAATCAGCGCCGCTATCAAACCTTAACAGAAGCTTCGCCCATTTGTATCTTCCACACAGATTTATCGGGTAATTGCATCTATGTCAATCAGCGGTGGAGTGAAATTACAGGACTTTCCTTAGCAGAAGCTAGGGAGTTAGGTTGGGCAAATACCTTACATCCAGACGATCGCGATCGCGTTTTGGCCGAATGGTACGAAGCAGCAGCCGCCAGACTGCCGTTTAAGTCAGAATACCGCCTAGTGCGTCAAGATGGCAAAATTAGCTGGGTCATCGGTCAGGCGCTGCCCGAAATCGCGAATGACCGAGAAGTTATCGGCTATGTCGGCACGATTACAAACATTAGCAATCGCAAGCAGATAGAGCAAGAAGTACGCCAATTGAGTATAGCTCTAGAAAATACTGTTGAAGGAATCTCCAGGCTGGACGTGCAAGGACGTTACATTGCTGCAAACAAAGCCTATGCCAGAATTGCTGGCTATCAACCCGAAGAAATGATCGGCATGGAATGGCCGCGAACCGTACACCCTGACGAATATGAAAAAATGATCGCTGCTTATCAAGAAATGCTCGCAATCGGCAAGGTAAAAGTTGAAACCAGAGGTATCCGCAAAGACGGCTCGATTTTTTACAAGCAACTCCTGATGGTAACAGCCTATGACGAGCAACAAAATTTCATAGGGCATTACTGCTTTATGAAGGATATCAGCGACAAAAAACAAGCAGAAGAATCGATACAGCATCAATTAGCAGTAATCGAAGCTGCTACTAACGGCATTGCAATTCTCAATAGTAATAATGAATATGTCTATCTGAATAAAGCTCATGTCACTTTATTTGGCTACAGTGATGCTAACGAGTTAATTGGTAAAACTTGGCAAGAACTCTACTACCCTAAAGAAATTAGTCGATTTGAGCGCGATATTTTTCCTAGCCTGTTGCAAAAAGGACATTGGCAAGGTGAAGCCACGGCTAAACAGCAAGATGGTACTACCTTTGCACAGGAATTGTCTTTAACCTTAATTGAGGGACAGGGGCTAATCTGTGTCTGTCAAGATATTAGCGATCGCAAACGAGCCGAAAAATCTTTAGTAGAAAGCGCACAGCGAGAAAAAGCGATCGCCACTGTCATTCAACGGATGCGCGAAACCCTGGATATTGAGACTATATTCAGCGCCACCACCGCAGAAATGCGGCAAGTCATCAAATGCGATCGTGTCGTCGTCTATCAGTTCAATTCCGACTGGAGCGGAAAATTTGTATCCGAGTCAGTGGAGGATGGCTGGATCTCTCTGATGCAGCAACAACAGATTAATCCTCACACCAACCATAGTTTTTGGTTGAATGACCCTAACTGCACTGCAAAAGCAACAATGTTCAAAGGCTTTTCCGAACCCATAGTCGATACTTATATGCAAGAAACTAAGGGCGGCTCTTACAGCAAAGGTGTCAGTTGCCGAGTTATCCCAGACATCTACAAAGCTGGATTTACCCCCTGTTATATCAACCTCTTAGAACAAATTCAAAGCAGGGCTTACATCATTGTTCCCATTTTTTGTGGCGAGGGACTGTGGGGATTGCTAGCCAGTTATCAAAATTCAGGTTCCCGTGCTTGGAGCGAAGCCGAAATAAATACTGTAATTCAAATTGGCCTTCAGTTAGGAGTAGCTTTGCAGCAAGCTCAATTACTCGAAGAAACTCAACAGCAGGCAGTACAGCTCCAACAAGCCGCCCGTGCCGCCGAAGCAGCATCCCTTGCCAAAAGTACCTTCCTCGCCAACATGAGCCACGAACTGCGAACCCCCCTCAACGGCATTATGGGCTATGCACAAATCTTGCAGCTAGACAAAGAATCTACACTTAAACAACGGCAAGGTATTGATATTATCTACAAGTGCAGCGAACATTTATTGACGCTGATTAACGATATTTTAAGCTTGGCTAAAATTGAAGCTAACAAAGTAGAACTTGAGCTAGAAATATTCGATTTTTCCGATTTTCTGCAAGAACTGTCAGGCATTTTTAGCCTCAAAGCTAACCAAAAATCAATTAAATTTACGTATATAGCTCTTACAAAACTACCCAAAAATATTTTTGCCGATAGCCACCGACTGCGCCAAATATTAATTAATTTGCTGAACAATGCGATTAAATTTACCGAAGGCGGTAGCGTAAATTTCCAAGTAGAAGTCAGAGCCAACAGTCAGGATAAATTAGCAACCAGCAACCACGAATTAAATGCCGATTATCCTTCCCATGCAAAGTCTCATTCATCCCAAAAAATTCGCTTTGAAATCGCAGATACAGGCTGTGGCATCCCGCCCGAACAATTGAAAAAAATCTTCTTGCCCTTTGAGCAAGTAGGAGATGTTTCTCGAAAAATAGAAGGTACAGGCTTGGGATTGGCAATTACTAAAAATCTGATTTCTTTAATGGGAAGTACAATTTGTGTCGAGAGCACTCCCGGAATTGGCAGCAAATTTTGGTTTGATTTAGACTTACCAGATACCTTAAATTCAACGGAATCAACCTCACTCAAATTAACCGACAGCATCGTTGGGTATCGAGGTCAAAAACAGAAAATTTTGGTAGTTGATGACCGTTGGGAGAATCGGTCTGTTATGATTAATTTGCTACAGCCTCTCGGCTTTGAAATCGCAGAGGCAGCAGACGGAAAAGCAGGTTTAGAAAAAGCTGTGGAATTCCAACCCGATTTGATTTTCTCAGACTTAGTGATGCCTGGGATAGATGGCTGGCGGCTGATCCGAGAAATTCGCCAATTACCTAATTTTCAAAGTACAAGTATCATAGCTTTCTCTGCCAGTGTCTTTAAAGCCGATCGCCAAAAATGTTTAGAATTGGGCTACAGCGATTTTCTCGCTAAGCCGATTATAGTGGCAGAATTGCTAGACAAAATCAAAATTAATTTAAATTTATCATGGATTTATCAGCCAGCAGCAACAAAGGAAAACTTGACGCAGGCTGTACCTGTAGCTGCGAACCCGCAGGAAATGACGGTGCCGCCCAAACAGGAATTGCTTGCCTTGTATCAAGCAGCTAAAGGCTGTTATGTTGAAGATGTCGAACGGGAAATTAGCCGACTGCAACAATTACAGTCCGAGTACAGTTTTTTTATAACCCGGATGCTAGAATTATCAGAAGATTTTGAATATGAAGCAATTGTCAAGTTGATCGAGCCATATATTGACAATTAATTATTGAGAATTTTTCAATATATTACTGAATGCTACCGAGCTTGATTAGACTTGCTTTGCATTCATTCACGAAAAATATTGAAATTATCTGCGTTAATAGTCGGTTGCATTTGGCTTGAAGGAGCGATCTAACATTTATGCAATCTTGTTTATTGTAAGAAAAAATATTTATCTTGCATGAAACTAATGTTTAATAGCCTAATTTTTGGGAACAATCTGCTGTTTAAATTCAAACACATTCGGATTTTTGGGATCGTAAAAAGCCCGCAACCAATGCAGGTTTGGAGAACCAAAAGTTTCAACTCTGGTAAAGTTTAGCAGTCTGGAAAGTTGAGTGTCATCGTCAAAACGGGGTAAAGGTTTGTCGATGCGGAAATAGTGAGTATCGCCGTGCACGAATACGACTTGTCCGGGAAAATTGGGGGTTTCTGTTTCCAAAGCTGCGATAAAATCGTTGTAGCCAGTTATTCTTTTGTCGGTTCGATCGAGTTCAAATCCGGGATTTGCTTGTGCAATTAGCATAATTCCTTTGCTGTTGCTGCGTTTGGCTGATGCAAAAGATTCTTCGATCCAAGCTAAATTAGCCGAATTGCGATCGGCATATTCTTTATCTTGTTCGGGAGTGCGGCCAAAATTGTTGTTACTTCCCGGCATATTTATTGCTAAAAATACAACTCCATTATAACTCCAGCGGACATTTTCGCGGTATTTAACAAACAGCGGGTTTTCGCTTTGGCGGGTGAGAGTCAAGGTACGCTTTCCCAAACTTTGAGTACCTTTGCTGAAAATTTCCCGCAGTTTAGCGAGTCTTTCTATGGGATTATTGTAACTGGCGTTATTTGAACGGTGACAGTCCGTCCATTCATTATCACCATAGGCGAGAATGAATGGCATTTCAAACTTGTTAAATAACTGCTGGCGGCTGACAAAAGTTGCATCATCGCAGACAGATCCGCCGCTTTTGATATCGCCGTCGTGGACGACAAATGCTGCGGGCGATCGATTGATATCTGCAATCAAATTCGGAAATTTTGCTTCTTGTTCGGCACTGTACGGCAAATCGCCGATCAAGGCAAACTCAAAAGGTTGATCCACAGAACTTTGAGCGTAACTCAAAATACCAAAGCTCGTAATTGAGAAGAAAACAATAAAGGCAATAACGAGATATTTTTGAGTCATTTATTTAAGGGCAACTAATTGAGTTCTTATAACTTACAAAATTGCGAAAAATAAACCGGAAATATTCAGAAAGATTGAGATTTATTCGCAGATACTTTTGTTGAAAAAATTAGTTTCCAGCCAGCGGTGCGCAAGTCCCAATGATGATATCATAGATGCCGATAAATCACTATTATAAAGTTATGACTTTTCGTCGGTTGCTTTCGGTAATTGCCGTGTTTGCGATCGCAAGCTGCGACATCCAAGAGCCAAAAACCAATACACAGCGTACAGAAAGCCGTAGCTTGCGGGGCCCGACGGCATCGCCAATTGCCACATCTGCGCCCGCAAAACCCAAATCTGAGATTAAAGAAGCGCAACTAATTGCTGTCGGCGACATCATGATGCACAGCACCCAAACGAGCTCGGGCTACGACGCAAAAAAGCAAACATACAATTTTGACAGCTTTTTCGCACCAGTGAAAAGTATCCTGTCAAAAGGCGATTGGGTAACGGGAAACCTGGAAACACCTTTAGCGGGCGCAGATGCGGGCGGATATACGGGATATCCGCTATTTAACGCACCGGTTGAATTACTGGATGCTGCGAAAAAAGCTGGATTTAATATCTTGACAACGGCCAACAATCATGCTTTGGATCGGGGAGAAATAGGAGTAATGAGGACGATCGCAAATTTGGGCGATCGCAAAATTGCGTCAACAGGAACAGCCAAATCAAAAGCAGCGGGTGATACGACTTTAATCATCACCAAAAACAACATATCGCTAGCCATGCTAGCCTACAGCTACGGCACCAACGGCATCCCGATCCCCAAAGACAAAGATTACCTCGTTTCGCTAATCGACGAAAAACAGATAATCAAAGACATCGCCAAAGCCCGAAAAAAAGGAGCAGATGCGATCGCAATTTCCCTGCATTTTGGCGACGAATATCAGCGACAGCCAAACACGCAACAAAAACAATTAGTTGAAAACCTCTTAAAAGCCGGTGCAGATATCATTCTCGGCAGCCATCCCCACGTCGTCCAGCCTTACAAAATCTTTAAATTCAAAGGAAAGAATGGCAAAACCAGAAAAACCGTAGCAATTTATTCAATGGGAAACTTTATCTCAGGTCAGACCCAAGATTATACAGACTTAGGTGTAATTGTGCAAATAAATATTCGCAAGATATTTCCCGAAAAAACCACAGAAATTACCAGTATCAAAACAATTCCTACTTGGGTACACCGCTATACCCTGAACAATAAATCTAAGTATCGCGTTTTGCCGTTAGAAACAACCGTCACTCAGAAAAAAGATGCGCTGCTAGCAACTTCGCAGTATCCAGTATTAAAAGCATATCTACAAGAGATGAACAATCATCTTAACTCATTGAATAAAAAAAATAAGACAGCGGTTGAAACCAGGTTTAGACAAACGAATTCCGCCTCCGCGGAATGAAGAAAACGGGTGCATCTGGTTTTTGAGGAGGGCGAAGCATGACCGCAGATAAGTTATTAGTT
>NZ_JAUBOJ010000014.1:0-43632 GCF_036700185.1 Microcoleus sp. BM001215392
GTCAAGCTTTTTGCGAAAGTATTTTTGACTTTTTTTGAACCCATACACCGCAAGGGCTCTGGCTGCTGAGACCGACTCTTTCATCCCCTCCCCCCATCTGCTTTTCCGGATTTCACTTGTTTGGGGCGTAATTCTAAGGTTTTTTCTGGGGACTGGGACGCTAATGGGTAGAATATCTCTACAGACACAGACAGATGTTCTATATATATGTGTTCGATCGCCCGCCCATGAAAAAACCTACTGCTCGTCCTACTGCCTTGTTCCTTACCTGCGCCTCACTGCTGCTGGCTTGCAGTCAGACCAATACTCCCCAGACTGGTACTAATACAGTATCTCCAGGTACTTCACCAACTCCCACAGCTACGCCACAGGCTTCGGCTGCGGGGAACTCTACGACTATTCCGGTTGGGGTTGGGGTGGCGCAAACTAGCAATGTGGCTTTACTCGGTCAGGAACAGGTGGCTGGGGCGAAAATTGCTGAGAAGTATTTCAACGATAAGGGCGGTGTGGATGGGACGCCGATTAAACTGGTTTTCCAAGATACGGGTGGAGATGAACAAGGGGCGATTAATGCGTTCAATACTCTGATCAATCAGGATAAGGTGGTGGGGATTGTGGGCCCAACTCTATCACAGCAGGCTTTTGGTGCCGATCCGATCGCCGATCGCGCCAAAGTACCGGTTCTCGCACCGTCCAACACGGCTAAAGGCATTCCCCAGATTGGCGATTATGTAGCCAGAGTCTCCGCGCCTGTCGCCGTGGTGGCACCTAATGCAGTTAAAGCGGCCCTGAAGCAAAATCCCAATATCAAGAAAGTAGCCGTGTTTTTTGCTCAGAATGATGCTTTCAGCAAATCTGAGACTGAAACTTTTCAGAAAACCGTTAAAGAGATGGGGCTGGAATTGGCAACAGTCCAAAAATTCTTGACTACTGATACAGATTTCCAATCTCAAGCCACTAATGGGATCAATGTCAAGCCCGATTTGATAATTATTTCTGGGTTGGCCGCAGATGGAGGCAATTTAATTAAGCAATTGCGGGAGTTGGGCTACAAAGGCGTTATTATTGGCGGCAACGGTTTGAATACTTCCAATGTATTTACTGTTTGCAAGGCTCTTTGCGATGGGGTTTTGATTGCCCAAGCATACAGTCCGGAATATCAGAATGAAATTAATAAGGCTTTCCGCGATGCTTATCGCGCTCAATTTAAGAAGGAACCGCCTCAGTTTAGCGCTCAAGCTTTTACTGGCGTACAAGTTTTTGTGGAGTCATTAAAGGCAATTAATGCTCAGTCTAAGGTTAGCGAAAAGACTTTGGCAGAATTGCGTACAAAGCTTAATGAGCAGTTGTTGACTGGCAAGTATGATACGCCTTTGGGGGAAATTTCTTTTACGCCGGAAGGTGAAATAAATCAAAAAGACTTTTATGTGGCGCAAATTAAAATGGATGCGGGTGGAGTTAATGGGAAGTTTGAATTTTTGAAATAAAGGAAGTTGGGCAATGGATTTTGTACGGATTTAACGGATGCAGTCAAAAAATAGGACAGTAGTTTTTTAGCCTATTTGTAATTGAATGATTTAATTTTGATGCCAAATTCGTTACTGGCTATGGACTTAACTCTGTTTCTGCAACAATTTTTGAATGGTTTGTCGATCGGCAGCGTGTATGCTATTTTTGCTCTGGGATATACGCTGGTGTTTTCGATTCTGGGAATTATTAATTTTGCTCACGGTGCGGTATTTACCTTGGGTGCTTATTTTACTTATGCGCTGATGGGAGGTGCTTTCGGTTTTAATGGGTTGTGGGCTAATGCTCGAATTCCGGTGCAGTTGCCTTTTGCTGCGGCGTTAATTTTGGGAAGTGTGATGGCTGGTTTGGTGGGAGTAATTGTTGAACGAGTTGCTTTTTTGCCTTTGCGCCGCCGACACTCAGATCCTTTGTTGACGGTGGTTTCTAGTTTGGGTGTAGCAGTGGCGATCGCGAATATCATCCAATATCTAGTCGGTGCGGAGATTTACACTTTTCCTGCTAATACTTACGGCTATTTGCCTGCGGCAATTAACTTCGGAACAGCGGATAAACCTATTCCGATTCGGACTGTTCAAATAGTAATTTTTGCGGTATCAGTTGCGATCGTAGCTGTCTTAACTTATTTAATAAATTTTACTAAGTTTGGCAAAGCAATGCAGGCTGTGGCTGAAGATGCTACTACTTCTAGTTTGTTGGGGATTGATACTGACAGGTATATTGTGCTGACGTTTTTTGTGAGTAGTTTTCTGGCTGGTTTGGCGGGGAGTTTGGTGGGTTCTAGCGTGAGTATTGCTGGGCCGTATTTTGGTATTGCTTTTGGTTTGAAGGGTTTGGCGGTGATTGTGCTTGGCGGGTTGGGGAGTATTCCTGGGGCAGTTTTGGGCGGGTTTATCATTGGTTTGGTGGAGGCTTTTGTACCGGGAGATTTTTCGGCTTATAAGGATGCTGTGGCTTTTGCGATATTGTTTATTATGCTATTGGTTAGGCCACAGGGTTTGTTTGGACGACGTTTGATTCAAAAGGTCTAGGATGATTTGTAATAAGTCTAGTGCATGAGTAGCCAAGGGATTTTATATGAAAGTAGAAGTTCCATTAATGGTAAGCGATCGCCTTTTATTGCGATTGGGTAATCAAGACGACATCTGCAAAATTATTAAATTTTACAGTGACAACCAAAGATTTTTCACTCCGTGGCATCGACAATGGGGAGAGGATTTTTTAACTGAAAGTTATTGGCAAAAACAAGTAGAGAAAGATTTCCAAGGATTCGAGTCGGACAAATCTTTAAAGCTGTGGATTTTTGAGAAGGCGAATCCTGAGTATATTGTCGGCAATGTTAACTTTGATAATTTTGTACGAGGTGCCGGTCATTTCTGCTTTTTGGGATATAATCTGGCAGAAGCGCAACAAGGTAAAGGTTATATGACTGAAGCTGTGCGAGTGGCGATTCAATATGTCTTTGAAGAGTTGAATTTACATCGCATTATGGCAAATTATATGCCTCACAATCAACGCAGCGGCAATCTACTTAAAAGATTGGGATTTTTGGTGGAAGGTTACGCTAGAGACTATTTGTTCATAAATGGTCGATGGGAAGACCATATTCAGACTAGCTTAATCAATTCTAATTGGAAACGAAGTTAACCGGATTTTTCCTAATTTTATAATCTAAAATCAAATGGCTGCATTTTTTACTACTTATGGGTTTCTGATTGTCTCGATGTTGCTGGGTGCAATGTTGGGAATGTCGCTTTATTTGCCTTTGATGACTGGTCAGTTGTCTCTGGCTAGCCCGGGTTTTTATGCCTTGGGTGGGTATATTGCGGCGATTTTGTCTACGACGGTGTTTAAGCCGACAGGGGGTTTGTTTCCTCTGCCGTTGCTGTTGGTGGAGATGATAATTGCAGGGGTTGTTTCGGGGTTGTTGGGGATTTTGGTGGGAATTCCGGCGCTGAGGTTGAGTGGGATTTATTTGGCGATCGCAACTATTGCTTTTGTGGAAATTTTGCGGGTATTATCGCTGAATCTGGACATCACTGGCGGGGCTGTGGGGATTTTTGGGATTCCACAACCGTTTGGGACGCCGATCGAGTATTTGTGGATTGTACTGCCTTTACTGTTGGTAAGTATGGCGATCGTCTATCGGCTGGAACGGATTCGGGTGGGGCGGGCTTTTGCGGCGATTCGGGCTGATGAGTTGGCGGCGGATGCGATCGGCATTAACCCAACTTTTTATAAGGTTTTGGCTTTCACGTTAGGTGCTATTTTAGCTGGAGTTGTGGGTGCTGTTAGCGCTCATTTTCTGAATACTTGGAACGCGCGTCAAGGGACTTTTGATGCTAGTATTATTTACTTGACTTCTGTGTTGATTGGTGGTAGTAGAACGTTTTTGGGAGCAGTTTTGGGTGGGATGGTGTTTACTGCTTTACCGGAGGTTTTGAGGGGGATGGCAACTATTTCGGGATTGCCGGTTTGGTTGGCGCAATTTCTGCGGGATGGGCGGTTAATTGTGTTTGGGGTGCTGATTGTTTTGGGGACGATATTTTTTCCGCAAGGTTTGGTGACGCCGGAGTTGTTGAAGAAGTGGAGGAAGGGCGATCGCACTTCTGTTTAAGATTAGATTATTGGTAGATAAAAGTGCGATCGCACTGTACCTATTGCCCCCAAAGCACTCTCTGGATGCTAATATCCTCTGGATTAACTTCAATAATTAAATCCCCACCTCGCCGCCCAATATAATCTCTTGCCCCATAGTTCACTCGCCATACCCAGCTATCATTTTGAGGATGCTGCGTCAGGCTGATGATGCTTTGCATTACATCAATATTCAATTCACGGGCACGTTTATTAGCAGCAGCGATCGCCCGAGCAATTGCAACAGCAATATCATCTTGAAGCACATCTGAACTTAATCTTGCAGTCATAATTAGCCTCCACTTTTCAACCTAGAATGATAGATGTATCGGAAATCTCACTTACTTGTCCATTCTGTGCAATTAGATAGATTTTTGCTTGCGAAATCACAAACTCACCTACATAAGAGGCTTCCTTTAAATCAGGATCATCTCTAACAGCACGCTTATCTGTCTCACTAGGTTCTTGCAAATAATCGCCTCCTGTATTGGGATGAGTGTGAAACGACGCAACAATAGCGCCTTCCCCAATTTTACACTTTGGATGAGCAGGCACAATGATGCTATTCTGATTGCCGACTGACCATCGCACAACACTGAGATTTCCTGCTGAATCTTTCAAAATGAAACCGCCTTCTTCGTGTCCGCCAGTTACTCCAGGTTGAGAATCTTCCCAACCTTGCTTTAATTCTATACGAATTAAAGGGTTGTTTAAGATTTCCGTGTATCCTTGATTCATTATCTCACAGATAGTTTATGATAAATGTATAATGTATTATCCTATGTCTGGGAGTTTAAACTATGTCTCTCGCTGAGTTAATTCCTTTGGTGAACAGTCTGAGCCAGCCAGACAAATTATCACTCTTCAAACTCCTAGCTGTGCAAATCCCAAAGGCTGAACTACAAGTTATCTTTTCTGCATCAGAGTATCCGGTTTGGTCGCCCTACGACGCAACGGAAGCTGCAAACATTCTGATGCAGATGATTCGGGATGACCGAGAGGCATCTACTCATGCCTAGTACGATCGAGTTTCCCTTTTCTGACGATGAAGCATTACCCACGATTCCCATCACTCGCTCGTCATGCAGGCTTTTCTGTCTCCGCGAATGCACTGCTAGATACTGGGTCTGCGGTCAACCTATTACCTTATGACATAGGGCTGCAATTGGGTGCAATTTGGGAGGAACAAACTGTCCGCTTGCCATTGGCTGGAAATCTTGCCAGGGTTGAGGCGCGGGGTGTATTTGTGCACGTTCAAATTGGGAATCTGGAACCAGTTCGTCTAGCATTTGCCTGGGCACAATCCTCTCAGGTGTCCTTAATTATCGGGCAAACGAATTTATGAGCGAGAATTTGATGTTTGTTTTCAGAGATCGCGATGCACGATCGAGATTATCCGCTTCTAATAAGCGTCGATGTCGATCGCCACAATTTTGCCATGATTGCCTTCCTCAACTTGCTGGCGCACCTAAGACTCATAAATCTCATTGCCACTCATAAAGTTTACCTGCAAACATAACTCAGCATATCTTGGATTGCCTGACTTGATGGAGAATACCATTTATCATATTTATTTACATACCATCGATCGCCACCGCAATCAGCCCGTGCAACCAAGACCTCACCTCCAATCCTGTAAGTAAAGTCAATTGCATCGGCTGACTTTTTGATACTGCTACTATCAACGAAAACGCTTTCTCCTGTTGAAGCAGTACCGATAAACTGCCACGTTGATTGCACTGTTCTGTCAACCGATGGTGAAGGCGATAAAGAAACTAATGGCGAGGGTGATGTAGAAACCGATGGCAAGGGTGATACAGTTAATCCCCTGACTACTGGTGAAGCTGCTACAGATGTCGAAGGTTCAGGGGGGAAGAACTTATCCCAATTTGCAATCAAGGCTACGCCTACTGTGCCAAATAGCCCAATGAGAGCCAGAATAATTTGGGTTCGAGAATCTTGATTCTTGTTGCTATTGTCGTCTGGCATTGACTTAGCTCTAAATGCTTACCGATGCCTTCAGATATCTGCCGTAACCGATACCTGAGAGGTCTAACTATTAATTGTCCCGTAGTTGCAGTACAGTAATCTTCCTGGTCGGCTTATCCCACACATCTGCGGTTTAAATCTGAACAGTTTGAACTACTTTTGCTCTGCCTTAACCCAATCAAAACCCAAGACCGATCGCCTTGTCAATCTGATTGAGTCGGAACTTTTCCAGAAAAATTTGCTCAAATGTCGGAAAGATCGGATAATATCGGAAAAACCTGCCTATCTGACCGATCGATAGACATCACACAAGTCTGAAAACTCGTAGATGAAATTCTGTTCACCAATACAGGCGATGAAACTAATTTTTATCTCTTTGCGTATCATAGACCGATCGCCCAAAACTGAAAAGCAAAAAAAGACGGAAAAAGACGGGCATTTCTAAAATCGCTATGCAAGACGGATAAAGGCGGATAAAGGCGGATAAAGTCGGCTATACTAACGATAGTTCTCTGACGCCCCTGCTAATGGACACTACCCATATCTTGCAATTTGTAGATGAAGTAGTCTGCGCGAAGACAGGCAAACGTCTAAATGACTTGCAGCGCGGAATTATCGAGGGAATACTGAAGCGACAAAAGTATTCTGACATTGCAAATACTTATGGTTGTACGGCGGGTCATGCTAAGGATGTAGGTTACAAGCTTTTACATATGTTATCTGATGCTTTTGATGAACCAATTGATAAAGGTAATCTTAAATCTGTCCTCAAACGGCAATCAACTATAAAAATTGCTTTAAATAATAGTAATAATATTGACGGTAATAGCAACACAATTAACTATATCAATGGTTGCTCAGAACTACCCACTTCTACTCCAGATAAAACTCGGTCTGAAACTCCTGACTTCCAGGACGGCACGAATCAAGTTAAAATTGAAATGGTTGGTAAATTACGAAGGTTGGGATTGAAGGATGAGCAAATTGCAGAGGTGGTAGGGTTAGCCTTGGAGGTAGTGAAGCAGATAGATTGATAAATAAAGAGCTTTTTAGAGGTATAAGTTTTATGTTCGCAGTCGTCACTCCAGAAAAAATTCATTTACCGCCAGGAACGCTGATAAAATTTCCCGGTACTTGGCAGGATTACCAAGCACTTGTAGCACAATTGGGAGACCGTCAGATTCCGCGCATCAAATATCGACCAGGAGAGATTTTGTTAATGTCCCCTTTACCCGTACACGGAAAACAAGCAGATATAATTGCTGATGTCGTCAAGGTTCTGCTAGATTACTTGGGGCGAGATTATGAAGCGTTTACGCCAATTACGATGGATTTGCCGGAGGTAAGAGGGATTGAACCAGATTATTGTTTTTATATCGATAATTGCGCCGCAATTCTGGGTAAAGATCGGATTGCTTGGGGTGTTGAACCGCCGCCCGATCTGGTGATCGAAGTGGATGTCACTAGCTACACTAATTTGGATGATTACTTGCCTTATCAAGTGCCGGAAGTGTGGCTGTTTAAGAAAAATAAGCTCATAATTTACTGCTTGCAAAACGATCGATATATCGAAAGTTCCATCAGCCGTTATTTTCCCAATTTTAATGTATCGGAAATTGTGGAGGAATGCTGGCAAATGTCGCGCGATCGCCATACCAGTACAGTAATTCGGGAGTTGCGACGAAAAATTGAGAGGGAGAACGGTTGAATCAGTCCTCTTTCTTCGGTTTGTAGTAAGGACTTCAGTCCTCTTTCTTCGGTTTGTAGTGAAAAATTCCATACTCCACGAAAGCTTTTAGTAAATAAGGACTAAAGTCCTTACTACGAACAAGTTTGATTGTCGGTAATTAAACAAACATAGTATTCTGCCAAATCTTAATAGTTTTATCGCTACTGCCGCTAGCCAAAAACTCTCCTTCCGGGCTAAAATTAACCGAGTAAACCGAATTTGTATGCCCGGAAATATTACAAAGTTCTTGACCATCTTTTACCTCCCAAAGCTTGATAGTTTGATTGCTGCTGCTGGCAATCACCTCGCCATCGGGACTAAACGCGATCGAATCAACGTACCAGGAATGACCGACAATTGTTAAAACTTCTTGCCAATCTTTTGCCCACCATATCTTAATAGTATTGTCGTGACTGCCACTGGCAAGAAACTCTCCATTAGGACTGAAAGCTAGGCAGCGCACGCAGTCTGTATGACCTGTCAGCGTGCGAAGTAGCTTGCCATCTTTGACTCGCCAAATCTTGATGGTTCTGTCCCAACTGCTGCTAGCAATAGTTTCTCCGTCTGGACTGAAGGCGACAAAGTAAACTAAGTTAATGTGACCGGAAAATGTCCGAATTTCTTGCCCGTCTTTCACGCGCCAGAGTTTGATTGTTTTGTCCCAACTGCTGCTAGCAATAGTTTCACCATCGGGACTGAAAGCTAAGCCATAAACGGAGTTAGTGTGACCGGAAAGCGTGCGAATTTCTTGCCCGTCTTTCATTCGCCAAAGTTTGATTGTTTTGTCGTGGCTGCTGCTGGCAAGTGTCTTGCCGTCTGGGCTAAAAACTACTGTATGAACTGAGTTGGCGTGTCCTGTGAGACTCACTATTTCTTGCCCTTCTTGTACCTGCCAAAGCTTGATTGTTTTGTCATCGCTGCCGCTGGCAATAACTTCTCCGTTGGGGCTGAAAGCTACAGATGAAATTAAGTTTTTGTGTCCAGTTAATGTGTGAATACATTGCCATTTATGGCTTTGTTGTGGGGGCGGATTGGGATTTGTGGCGGGTTTGACTGGTTTGGTAATTGTTTGGGGAATAGTGAGTTTAATTGCTGCTTGGGGATTAAGTTGTGTTAATACTTCTACAGCCGTTTGATAGCGGCGGTTGGTAGCATTTTCAATCATTTTATCTAAGATTTCGCCGAGTTCTTTACTCACCGGGTTGTTGCTTAAATACTGGCGCCAAATCCAGGCATCTTCACCGGGATCGAAGAGGTCGAAGGGAGAAACTTGAGTTAGCAAATACAGGCAAGTTACGCCTAAACTGTACAAATCGCTGGTGAAAAATGCTTTGCCTCTGGCTTGTTCGGGGGCGATGTATTCGGGGCTGCCGATGCTGGTTCCGGTTTTGAGTAAGGCTGTACCTGTGGCTATTTTGGCGGCGCCAAAGTCTACTATAACTAATTGTTTGTCGGCGCGACGGATGATGTTTCCGGGTTTGATGTCTCGGTGAATGACGTTGTGTGAGTGGATGAAGTGAATGACTGGTAGTAAGCTATTAAGTAAGTCTTTGATTTGAGTTTCTGTAAATGTGCCTTCTTGTTCGACGATTTGTGCTAGGTTTTGGCCGTCGATGAATTCTTGGACTACGTATTGTCGGTTATCTTGAATGGAATAGGCTAATAGTTCGGGAATTTGGGGGTGTTTGCCCAATTCGTCTAATCGCATTGCTTCTTGTTCAAAAAGTTCGACGGCTTTTTTGCTGTTGCGATTGCTGGCTGATGGGATGAGTTGGCTTTCTGCGGGTAAAAATTGCTTGATGACGCAGCGGGGTTTGGAGGGTTTGTCTTCGTCTACGGCGAGAAATGTTCTGCCAAAGCCGCCTTGTCCGATCGCCTTTATGGCACGGTATCTGTCGCGCAACAGCAGTTTTGACCGACAATTTCGGCAAATTTTGGCTGCATCCGGGTTTTGGGGCTTGGAACAGTTGGGGTTTAGGCAATAACTCATTCGATTTTAGATTTTGGATTTTAGATTTTGGATAGGACGTACGGTTGAAACCGCGTCTACACAAACTTTCGTCTGCCTCCGCAGTGTAAAGAAAATAACAAAATTTTAACCGCCTTTGTCTTCAACCCGCGGAGGCGGGTTTGGTTTGTATAGACGCGGTTTCAACCGCCAGGTCTTCCGATCCCAAGCTATTTTAGAAGTTCCACATGACGGGATTGTCATCTAAATTATCGGTGACTGTTCGCCCGATCGCATCAATCTCTTTTAAGTCCTCCTGACTCAACTTTACCTCAGCAGCTTTAGGGTTATCGGCGGCTTGTTCTGCGTTGCGGGCGCCGACAATTGCATTGGTTTGCGGCTGTGCAATCAACCACGCTAATGCTAAGTTTCCTAAGCTTGTTTGGTGGCGATCGGCAATTGGCCGCAGTTGATTTAATGCTGTTTGCACTCAGGCATAATTTTCTTTGAGGAACAGCTTGTTTTTTGTGCGGTGATCTCCTTCTGCAAATTTGTGTTCTGGCCCGAATTTACCTTTGACATACTCCCCGGCGTGAACGCACGGGGATTCTTTACGCTTCATCGACTGATGCCACCTTTCATGGTCTTACTCTGTCTCGACGTACATTTAGAGTCGTGGCAATGACCTATCCCGACTTTGTTTATATTTCTAGCTGCGTTCTCATCTCTGTCCTGTTCTGTGCCACAATTTAGGCACAGAATTGAACGAATTGAGAGGTCTAGTTTACCCCATTTAAACCCACAGTCTGAGCAGATTTGACTGGTGGGTTCCCAACGACTAATTACTCTAAAATTACGCCCAAATTTCTCAGATTTTGCATCACACAAAGAACGGAATTCATACCATCCTTGTTGGCTAATTGCTCTGGCAAGTTTGCGGTTTTTAACCATTCCTGACACGTTCAAGTCTTCCAAAACAATAGTTTGGTTTTCACTGACTACTTTGGTTGATAATTTATGCAAAAAGTCTTTGCGGATGTCGGCAATCTGATTGTGTGTTTTGGCTATTCTGATTCGAGTTCTATTTCTACGTCTTGAGTCTTTGGGTTGTCGTGCCAGCTTTTTTTGGAGTTTACGGACTTTTCTGTCTAACTTTTTATAGCTAGGACTTTCAGCTTTCTCCCCATTGCTCATCACGGCAAAAGTTTTAATCCCTAAGTCAATACCGATACTTTGGTTTTTGGTGTCAATACTGATGGGTTCAACTTCTACTACAAAACTGAGGAAATAACGGTTGGCACAATCTTTGACGATGGTTACAGAGCTAGGGATAGAGGGTAACTCCCTAGACCAAATTGGCTTAACATTGCCAATTTTTGCCAAGTAGACTTCTTCTCCTTTGATTGAGAACCCTCCGCGAGTAAGTCTCGCTGACTGGGTATTTGTGCGCTTTTTGAATCTAGGGTATCCAACTTTTCGCCCTTTTCTTTTCCCTTTGCAGGACTCGAAAAAGTTTTTAAAAGCTGTTTCTAGATCGGCTACAGATTGCTGCAAGGGGATATTCGATACTTCACTTAACCATTCCCTCTCAAGAGTTTGCTTGGCTTGAGTAATTACCACCTTTTGAAGTTCTGCCGATTTGGGCTTCTTCTCCGACTGTTTGCACAGTGCAAGAGCATCATTCCAGACAACTCGCACGCACCCAAACAGTTGAGCCAAACTTTGGCACTGTTGGTTGGTTGGGTAGAATCTGTACTGGTATCTGGCTTTCACTGGCTTCTGGAGTTTAGTTATGCTACTATTGTATATCAATATGAAATACAATACCATGAACAAAAGTATATTTTTTCGATTAACAGAGGAAGAATTAGCACATCTTGAGGAGCATTGCCAAGCAGCCGAGAGAACAAAGTCTGACGTTCTGAGAGAATTAATTAGAAAACTAAAAATAAATAAAAAGCCGTCCTAGAAGGACGGGGCTTGTATCCCATTATTTTCGGTCAATATTCCTTGAGCTAGAGATGAATAGGCGATGATGGAGATACGATTTTCTTGACAGTAGGGCATGGCGTCTTTTTCTACCGATCGCCAAAACAGAGAATAGGGCGGTTGCAAGCTGTCAATGCGTCCGTATTGGGCGGCTTCTGCTATTTGGGCGCGGGAAAAGTTGGAAACGCCGATCGCCCGAATCTTTCCCTGTTGCTTTAATTTGTTCAGGGCGTCCATGGTTTCGGCAATTGGTACAGCTTCGGAATTCCAAGTGCCGGCGAGCCAGTGGATTTGGTAAAGGTCGATATAATCGGTGTTGAGGTTTTTGAGCGATCGATCGCACGCTGCGACTACCAAATCTGCTCTGAGGTGGTTGGCAAAGACTTTGCTAGCATATACTACTTGCGATCGCACGTCTGAAAGTGCTTGACCGATAATTTGTTCCGAATGCCCTTCTCCGTAAACCTCAGCAGTATCAAAGGTGGTAATACCGGCCTCAAAAGCGACGCGCATGGCTTGGACAGTTTCGGCATCCTCAATTCCCACCCACATCCGCTTCCCGGCTTGCCAAGTCCCCATAATTATCGGGGTAATTTGAATTTCCGATGTCCCCAATTGTCGCTTTTCCATACCCTATGTCCTCATTTTGATTTTTAGCATTCACCCTCAATCTATCTAATTTTAACAGGAAAAAGTAGGTAGAGTTGCTTTGAAGCAGCGATTTTGTTACTATTGTAAAAACTCCAAAAAATCTTATGAAATCAACTACTCGCGCCCTAAAAGAATGGAATGTAGCCGTTAATGCTTTGTTCGGGGGCAGAACGATTGTGCTGTTGCGAAAGGGCGGAATTCGCGAACAAGCAGGACAGTTTAATGTGGCTGATAAGCAAGTTTTGCTGTATCCAACTTTTGAACATCAACAGCCTGATTTATTAAAGCCGGATTTTGCGAATCAGGTACAAACTGTAGAATCTGGTTGGCATCCAGAAACTATTAGAATTGGCAGTTGGGCTGAGATTACTGATGTTTTTTTGGTGGCTTGGGAGCCAGCAATTAATGCGCTGTTTCCTTACCATATTTGGAATGAGAAATTTGTGGGCGACCGCCTGAAATGGAAACAAAATCAACCAATTTATATTTTATTGCTGCGGGCTTATCGATTAGCAGAAACAGCAGAAATTCCGTACATTTCTGACTACGGCGGTTGCCGTTCTTGGATCGATTTGGCAAGTCCTATTTCGCTGGAGGGCAGCGAAGCTGTTTTGAGCGATCGAGAGTACATTGCACGCTCAAATGAAATCCGCAGTCTGATGGCAAATCCTCCGAATGCAGATGGTTTGCAGAAAATCACAACGCTGACGGTTTAAACTTTTCGCGGCTCTAACTTGTGGAAAGCAAATAAAATGTATTAATATTGTTTTTAAGTCGTTAAACGGGGAGTATTCGGTTTTATCGGTGGCAAGGATGATGCTTTTTAAGCCTGTAGAAAAAATATACTCTGTACGTTTGGCTCATGTTTTCCCAGTATCTGTGAAAAATTATAGCTGTACGATCGCTCCGATGAACGATCGGCACTGGCTCGCAAGCACCCAAACGCTACCTGATGGTTGCTGGGAAATTTCTATGCAGCTCGATCGCGCTAGCAAGGAAGGTGTGGAATGAGTCAGATCCAGCGCACCGTCTTGATTGTCGATCGCAGCCCGGAAGACTGCCAGATGTACCGCCGCTATCTGCTGCACGATCGCGAGTACCAATACAAAATAATCGCAGCCCCGTTAGGCAAAGAAGGGTTGGCGCTGTGGGAACGGCACCAGCCAGATCTGGTGTTGCTCGATTATCGGCTGCCAGATATGGACGGTTTGGAATTTATCGCCCAACTACGAAGCAAAATAGTATCGCAGCAATATTTACCTGTAATTGTGGTAGCGGGGTTCGGGAACGAGACGATCGCAGTCCAAGCCATCAAAGCTGGCGCCCAAGACTATCTGATTAAAGGACAAATCACGCCGGAGAATTTGCGGCTGGCGGTGAATGCGACGATCGACAAAGCCCAATTACACGCGAAGCTGCAACAAAACGAAGAACGCTTGCACCTAGCCTTGAAAGCGGCTGGCATGGGTACTTGGGAATGGCAGATTCCCAACAATTGTGTGGTGTGGTCTAATCTGGTAGGGCCGATTTTTGGTCTACCGCTGGGAACTTCTCTGGCAACTTATGAAGATTTTATCCAACTCGTCCATCCCGAAGACCGCGAGATTATTGGCGAGGCTATAACCCGTACCCTTGAGACAGGCATTAACTACGAAGTCGAATTTCGCACTGTCTGGGCCGATGGCTCGCTGCATTGGATAGGCGCGAAAGGGCAACTCTACTATGACTGGGCTGGCAAACCGCTGCGGCTGCTGGGCACAGTAGTAGACCTCACTTTTTCTAAACAGGCAGAAGCAGAACGCCTGCAACAAGTGCAGCGAGAACGGGCGATCGCCCTAATTGCCCAGCAAGTTCACCAATCGCTTGATTTAGAGCGGGTTTTGCACACAACTGTAAACGAAGTGCGACAGTTTCTCGACACGGATCGGGCGATCGTGTTTCGCTTGCAGCCAGATGGCAGCGGGACTGTGGTAGCAGAATCTGTGGGGAGTGCGTGGCGATCGATCCTAGCATCCCAAATTTATGACCCCTGTTTGGCAAGCAATTATCTCGAACCCTACCGTCAAGGATTGGTGACGGCAAAAACAGATATTCATGATGGCTCGATCAACCCTTGTCACGTCGAACTGCTGACTCAATTTCAAGTCAGGGCAAATCTAGTCGTACCGATCCTGCACGAAAATCGGTGTTGGGGACTGCTGATTGTCCATCACTGCGGTGCCCCGCGCCTGTGGCAACCCTTAGAAATAGATTTGCTTCAGCAGTTGGCTCAGCAGGTGAGCATTGCCATCCGGCAGGCCGAGCTTTATCAGCAAGCACAACACGAACTGCAAGAGCGCAAGCGCACCGAAGCAATTTTACGGGACAGCGAAGAACGCTTCCGCCAGTTAGCAGAAAGCATCGATGCTGTGTTCTGGATTTCCGATTATCCTTCCGGGCGAATGCTTTATGTCAGTCCCGCCTACGAACGGCTGTGGGGATTGAATCCCCAATGTTTGTATCATGACTCTCGGGTTTGGAAGGAGTTAGTGCATCCGGAACACCGCGAATCGAACGCCCGAGCGTTTCAGGAGAAAGCTGTTGAGGGCAAGTTCGATGAAGAGTACCGGATTGTTTTGCCCGATCGCACCGTGCGGTGGGTGAGAGACCGCTGTTTTCCGGTCAAAGATGAGGCAGGAAATATTTATCGGTTCACAGGGATTGCTGAGGATATTACCGATCGCAAACAAGCAGAAATCGCTTTGCTCGAAAGCGAAAGCCAGTTTGCAGCTCTAGCAGAAGCCTCTCCCGCTGCCATTTTCCGGTTCGATCTTCAAAATAACTGTCTCTATGTCAACCGCCGTTGGGGCGAAATGACAGGTCGATCGGTAGAAGAGGCGCTGGGGATGGGATGGGTGCAAGCTTTGCATCCCGACGAACACGAGCGTCTGAGGGTGGAATGGCAGGAGTGGTGCCAAAAACCCGAACCCAGAGGAATTTACCAGAACGAGGGCAGGCACGTACACCCAGACGGCAGCATTACCTGGTACTACACCCAGACGCTGCCCTACCTAGACAGTAACGGAACGGTGACGGGCTACGTGGGAACGTTGATCGACATTACCGATCGCAAACAAGCGGAGGAAGAGATCCGTCACAGCGAAGAACGCTATCGATATTTAACCGAATCAATCCCCCAATTGGTATGGACAGCAAACGTTGAGGGAGTATTGCTAGATGTCAACCAACGCTGGTTAGATTTTACGGGGTTGACGCTAGCACAAGCTCAAGCCTCAGGTTGGCCGGCGGTTGTCCATCCTGAGGATGTCTCTACCATGGGCGATCGTTGGATGTCTGCTCAACAACACGGCAGCCCTTATCAAGCCGAAGGTAGAATGCGGCGCTGCGATGGCGTGTATCGCTGGTTTTTGCACCAAGCTATTCCCGTCAAGAATGAATTCGATCGAGTTGTCAAATGGTTTGGTACGGCAACTGATATTGAAGACCAAAAATGCTTGGAACAGCAACGCGAGAGTATATTAGAGCAGGAAAAAGCTTTGCGCGCAGCAGCCGAAAAAGCTAACCGCAGTAAGGACGAATTTCTGGCAGTGCTTTCTCACGAATTGCGATCGCCCTTGAATCCGATCCTGGGGTGGACGCAACTGCTGCAAAGTCAAGCCTTGAATGCGGCTCAAACTGCTAAAGCTTTAGAAACTATCGAACGCAATGCCAAATTGCAGACTCAATTGATTGATGATTTGCTGGATATTGCCGGGATTATGCACGGCAAAATGCGTTTGAACAGAGCTCCGATGAATTTGACTTTGGCTGTGGAAGCTGCTATCGATACTGTCAAAACGGCCGCCGCCACCAAGTCGATCGAGATTCATCCACTGCTGTCGGAGTTCGGGCTGGTGTTGGGCGATCCGGTGCGACTCCAGCAGATTGTCTGGAACTTGCTTTCTAATGCGATTAAGTTTACTCCCAATGGTGGGAAAGTGGAGATTCGGTTGGAGCGATCGGGCGTTAGCGGAGTCCACCCCTACGGGATGCCGATCGACGCAGAGGATCGGGCTATGATTGCCGTCAGCGATACTGGTAAAGGCATCCACCCTGACTTTTTGCTGTCTATTTTTGATTCTTTTTATCAGGAGGATGTGTCTCTGACGCGCAAATATGGCGGGCTGGGATTGGGATTGGCGATCGTCCGCCACTTAGTGGAAGCACACGGCGGGACAATTGCCGCCCAGAGTGAGGGCGAGAATCGGGGTTCTACTTTTACGGTGAGTTTGCCGCTTTTGCGCCCTGAATTACAGATAAATTTAGCAGAGGAAGTGCGATCGGCTTAAACATCTTTCCCCAAGTTTGTAATCAGGACTTCAGTAGACTTGAATTCCATCAATCTTGGATAAATGCGTAAACCGCAGATTCAAGGCTGATCAACACAAATAAACGCTGATGGATTTCCTGATTGGAAAGCTAATGAATGCAATCTTGTCTAGTCCTCATCAACAGTTTTTAATGTACTTTTCGAGAGGCGCGCTTCCACGAAACCCAGCCCAAAATCCGCAGCTAAGGCCATCAAAGCTGCCGGAATTGCCCCAGCCAAAAGTAACTGATTGTTGACTGTCGCAACGCCCCGAAAAATAAACACTCCTAAGCCACCTGCACCAATTGCCGCTGCAATGGTTGCTAGCCCGATCGCAATTACCGCAGCCACTCGCACGCCCGCCAAAATCACGCCCAGCGCCAGGGGAAGTTCCACCTGCCACAACAGTTGCATATCCGTCATTCCCATGCCTGTCCCGGCCGCCACAATCGCCCGATCGACGCCGACAATGCCCGTGTAAGTGTTGCGGATAATCGGCAGTAGGGAATAGAGTGTGAGGGCGATGATTGCCGTGCGATCGCCTATTCCGCCCAAAACTGGCACCGGAATTAGCAAGCCAAACAAAGCTAAACTGGGAATTGTTTGCATAATATTCGCAAAGCCCAAAATCGGCTTTTTCAATTTTGGTTTTCTAGTAACTAAAATCCCCAGGGGAATTCCCACAATCGTAGATATAACAATCGCGACTATTACTAAATATAAGTGTTCCATCGACCTCTGAATCATCTCAGGGCCATAGCGGTTAATAAAATTGATCGTTGGGTAATTCATGATTGCTAACAGCATTCCAATTTAGCTAATTAAAAAGATTCCAAAAAGGCGAGAGCTTCTGGATGCTGAGATTTCCTAAAATCCTCAGGCGATGCCAATTCAACCAACCTTCCGTCTTGCATCAAACCAATTCTAGAGGCTAAAAAAAAAGCTTCTTGAATGCCGTGAGTCACAAAAATCACAGTTTTCCCTAGTTGCTGCTGCAATTGACGGAATTCCCGCTGTAATTCCAGGCGAGTAATGGGGTCTAAAGCACCAAACGGTTCGTCCATTAATAGTAGCGGAGGGTCTGCTGCAAGTGCTCTGGCGACGCCTACACGCTGCCGCTGTCCGCCGGATAACTGATGGGGATAGCGTTTGGCGAAGTGCTGGGGGTCGAGGTTGACTAATTCTAACAGTTGGTGGACGCGAGATTTTATACGATCGCCCTCCCAGCCTTCCAATTTCGGCACTAAACCCACGTTTTGCTCGACGGTAAAATGGGGAAACAAACCGATTTCTTGAATTACGTAGCCAATTTTTCGCCGCAGTTGAATTGGATTCCACTGAGTTGTCGGTTTTCCCATGACAAGCACTTCGCCGCTGCTGGGCGTTAGTAAATTGTTAATCAATTTCATGGTAGTAGTTTTGCCGCTACCGCTGCGTCCCAGCAATACTAATACTTCTCCTTGCAGAACTTTAAAATTGAGTTTGTCTACTAAATGTCTGCGGTTGATCTGATATGTAACGTCGAGGCATTCGACAGCAACTTCATTGTTGAGAGCCATGATTATTTTGGGTGATATTGGTTTTAATAAATCGTCAATCGGCGAGTGTTGCGGGATAATTCAAAATCCCAAATCCCAAATCCCAAATCTACAATCTAAAATTATCTTGGTTTTGCCATTCTAGCAACAATGCTCGACATTGGAGGCAAGTTAATTTTTTGAGCAAGTCGCGAATTCCGTCGGGTGTGACAGGATATGCAGCACCGATGAGTTCGGGGTTTACTGTGGCTGTCGGGTGCAATTCTGCTACAAAGCCGTAGAGTTTTTGATTGGAAAATGAGCTGTTAATTGCCCAGCCTGTGGTGTTGATTGGTTGAATGCGGGCGATCGCACTTTCGGTCACTCCTAACTCTTTTTTAATTATAGCTGGAACTGCGGCTGCTGGCGTTGTGGCTTCTGGTACGCGACCGCCGGGAAAATCTAGGGTTGCGGATGCGACGCCGGGGCGATACATCGGTGGGGGAAACAGCAATTTGTCAGCTTGAATTGTTAAGATTACAACTGAATCTGCTCTTTCTACTCGCCAATATTCGACTATTTGTCCTTCGGTTGTTTCGAGATGTTCGCCAATTAGTTTTACCCAATGAGAGTTGATTTCTACAAATCTATCTAGGGTTTTCCAGTTGGATTTTTCGGTTGGGTTCATGCTGACAGTTGACAGTTGATAGTTCACAGTTGACAGTTGACAGTTGACAGTTGACAGTTCACAGTTGACAGTTGACAGTTGACAGTTGACAGTTAACAGTTGACAGTTGACTGTTGATAGTTGACAGTTGATAGTTGATCAAAGGAAGGGGGAAGTTCGGCAACGGATTGTGAAACGGATGTAACGGATTTCAACAGTTGATAGTTGATAGTTGATAGTTGACAGTTGATCGAAGTCCGAGGGAAGTTCGGCCTTACTTGAAATGTACGGGATCTAACGGATGTAAGGAATTAGGAATAGGGTATCTCATAACCGTCTTGGCGGTTGCTGTGAATTAGATGTTTTTACCAGAAAGAATTGGTTGAAAGCCCGCCCGCCTTTTCGGGAGAAATTCAGATCGGACTATTGATTACTCCAATCCTCTGACTTAAGGGTAGAGGTCTCTCTCAAACTGTCAACTGTCAACTGTCAACTGTCAACTGTCAACTGTTTAACGATCGTAATTGATAATTGTCGATCGCCCAAATAGTCGATCGGTCTTTTCACCTTTGACCCGATTTTTCGATCTAGATTGTAAATTTTTGATACAATACTACACAGAACCCAATAAAATTCAGTAGCATAGACTACATAATCCAAGTTAATCTGCGCCTTTGCTGATGAGTTGTTGAAACCCCGCAAGGCGTGCTGACTTTTAGCTCTACAGGAGTAGTTATGCAACTGCAAACAGATATTCGTAGTTGGGAACCGCAAGCAACGCTAGCCAGCGCCGCGAGTGCCTTCGACTGGGCAAAATTTGGCTGCGCGGTACCTGCACCAAAATTGGCTCCTTCGATGTGGGTCAAATTGTTCAATCCGCCCACAGCATTCAGTTTTGACGAAGCGTGGTTGTTGTGTCAGTGCTCCGACCAAAAGTGGCTGGCTTGGATTCCTGATTATGGGGAAATTTTGCTGAGTACGAATGAATTTTGCGCTACTTAATCGAAAATTATAGTTGGAAATCCATATCCTTCGGGTTTCACAGCATATTTTGGGAATTATCACGTTTGATCGTTCGGACTTTAGGGAGCATCTCATTTTTGCAAAAAGCATTTTTTCTTTCAGTGCGAGCTCTTAAGCTCGCACTACTATAAATGCAAAACTGAGATGCTCCCGGACTTTAGTCCTCAGAAATTAAGAAGGACTAAAGTCCGAACGATCAAACCAATTGACTTTTTGCCAACAAAAAGAGCAATAGGTTTTCTATTGCTCTTTTTGTGTAAAAACACTCTTTAGTTTTTGTCTTTAGATAGCGGAACTTACTCGCTTATTTGCAAACTGCACGGTTATTTGCATTTCTGACAATCGTGCCTACTTTACCGTTAATCTGAATCGGGTTCTTGGTGCTCGCCCGGATCAAGCGAGGCTGTTTACCCAGACATTCTCTGATTGATTCTGACCAGGTGGTGAGAGCGCTGGTGTATTCTGTACGAGTCGCGGGGGCGCGAAACTGCTCGGTAATTAGGTGATCTGTGGTGATGCTAGTGTCAGTAGCAACATTGGTAATAATTGGAAAGTCAAAGGCTCTGGGTAAGGTTCTGTCAGGAATTTTGCCCGGTATTGTTTGGTACTTCATTGAGCCACCTTTGTAGTCAATACCTGCTTGGGGGGCTGTTTGAGCTAGGGCGGGAATAGGCAAGCTGGCTACCAATACGGTGCAGCAACTCCAAAATAATTTCGATTTCATCCGATTCATCTCCTCAACTTTATGACGGTTAGCATTAATTAGGTAGGAACAAAAAACATTAGCTTTGATTCATTAAAAATCTGATGCTAATGAACTTTTTATCGGGAATTTAACCCACCTAATTTATTACCAGACATTCTCAAAAATCTTAAAACTGGTTGGTCAGAAAAACTGTAGAATTGTTTCAGTTGAGTGAGACATTTACACATCTGAAGTTGTTACAGCGTTGGGGACTCGGTTTTACCAGAAGAATTCATTTTCGATCGATGTCATTGGAACTTTATCAAATTTTGTCTCAGATATCAAGTTTTGTCGATCGCCTGTGGCGTTTTAAGACTGTCCGAGTCGCTCGATCGCGCGATCGAGTGTTACGAGCGATACCAGCGCTAGAAAGATGCTAGAGTAAGCGATGGGCGTTTGAGTGTTTTCAAGCGACAATAGGCAGAGAAGGGGCTTGAAAATAGGTGATTTTAGTGGAAGATAGCAAGATTATAGACTTATCGGAAATCATGGGTGTTCCCGCGGCTCCTGCGGGCTACAAGTCGGGCTTCGTGGGTATTATCGGGCGCCCGAATGTCGGCAAATCGACGCTGATGAATCAGTTGGTGGGGCAGAAAATTGCCATTACTTCCCCGGTGTCTCAGACGACGCGCAACAGGCTGCGGGGAATCCTGACGACGCCGGAAGCACAAATTATTTTTGTCGATACTCCCGGAATTCACAAGCCGCACCACCAACTGGGTAAGGTTTTGGTGCAGAATGCGCGCGCGGCGATTCAGTCGGTGGATGTGGTGCTGTTTGTGGTGGATGGTTCGGTAGAATCGGGAGGGGGCGATCGATATATTATCGAAATTCTCAGCAATTGCAAAATTCCGGTGATTTTGGGGATGAATAAGCTGGACGAACAACCGGAGGATTCCGTGTTGATCGATCGAACTTACGAGCAAATTGTCAATCCCGAGTGGCCGGTGGTGAAGTTCTCCGCTCTCACGGGCGAGGGTGTCGAGCCGCTGCAAAAATTATTAATCGAACATCTGGAGGTTGGGCCTTATTATTACCCGCCAGATTTGGTGACTGACCAGCCGGAACGGTTTATTATGGGCGAGTTGATTCGGGAACAGATTTTGCTGCTGACTCGGGAAGAAGTGCCGCATTCAGTCGCAATCGCGATCGACATTGTTCAAGAAGAAGCGAAGATTACCCGCATTCTGGCGACGATTCACGTCGAACGGGATTCCCAAAAAGGTATTTTAATCGGTAAAAGCGGCAGTATGCTCAAGTCGATCGGCAGTGCGGCCCGCGAACAGATTCAAAAGTTGATCGAGGGTAAAGTATATTTGGAGCTCTTTGTCAAGGTGCAGCCGAAATGGCGGCAGTCTCGGACTCGTTTGGCAGAATTGGGCTATCGCGTGGAAGAGTAAAACTTTGGCGGTTGGCGGGATGTTCGCGATTATACTGAAAGTGGCGGCTGGTGGTAGCGATCGGGTGATTCGGGGGTTTTGTGAGGAGTTGGGGATTGAGGTGCCTTTATAACTTAGGCAATAAAAAATAATATTTTGCTAAATTGTTAACAACACTCAAAAAAAGTGAACACCATGCTTAACCTCTCCCATAGCCGTCCCCTGAATCAATTTCAACAGGAAGCTCCTGAGTTGCTTCATCAGTTTGAAACAGATAAAACACCAATCGTAATTACCATTAATGGTAAAGCGGTTGCTGTGCTTCAGGATGCGGAAAGTTATGAAAAACTACTTAATCGGTTAGAAATTCTTGAAACTCTTGCAGGTATTCGTCAAAGCTTAGGGGAATTTGATCAAGGTAAAGGGGTTTCTATTCATCAAGCTTTTGAAGAGCTTCAAAAAAAATATGACCTACCGAGTTGAGATATCTCCTACTGCTATTCATGACATAGAAAATATATTTTTGTGGCTCAAGCTCAATGCTCCTGAAAAATCCTATCGTTGGGTTAGGGGCTGTTATGAAATAATGCTCAAACTGGAAAGCTTTCCTAGTCGTTGTCCCTTAGCATTAGAAAGTGAGTATTTGGATTTAGAAATACGTCAAATTTTATATGAGAAGAAATATCGTATTTTATTTAGTATCGTAGAAGATGAAAATACTAGAATGGTTAAAATTCACCGCGTTCGCCACAGTTCTCAACAAAATTTTGATTCTTTAAAACAGCTTTTGGATAATGATGAAACAGATACGGAAGAATCATAAGCGCTAAACGATTTCACAAGGAGCCAACCAACCATGATCGCCGCCAAAGAAAACTTTCCTCACATAACCCCAGAAGAATACTTTGGTTGGGAAGAAAAGCAGCTAGAAAAGCATGAGTATATCGACGGTCAAGTGTACCCCATGAGCGGCGGCAGCGTCAATCACGGTCGCATTGCGGTCAGACTCACAACTCTGTTCTCCAATCATCTAGAAAACAGCAGTTACGAAACCGGAAACTCCGATCTGAGAGTCAACATTGTCGGAACCAAAAACTATATCCACCCCGATGCCAGCGTCACCTGCGACGATCGCGATAAAACCACAACCCAATATATTACCTATCCCTGCCTAATCGTTGAAGTTCTTTCGCCTAGCACTGAATCCTATGACAGAGGTGGCAAATTTAGAATGTACCGCAAAAATCCAGTATTACAAGATTATTTATTAGTCAGTTCCACCAGCATCGAAATGGACTTGTATCATAAAAATGATGCTGGTGAATGGCTCATTATTAACTACCAAGCAGGCGACACTATAGAACTCAAAAGCATCAATCTCAGTTTTGCGATCGAGCAAATTTATCGCAACCTCGACCTCACCCCAGAAACAACACCTTAAAAGTTGACATACATCATAAAACTAAGGTGATTTACGTCCAGTAAGCGTGTTGGTATTACTACTTTTAAATTAGGAGATTGTGATGATTGCAGCTAGAGAGCAGGAGCGGTACTTTACGCCTGAAGAGTATTTTGCTTGGGAAGAGAAACAATTAGAAAAACATGAGCTAATCGATGGTCGGGTGTATGCGATGAGTGGGGGCACGCAAAATCATAGTGCGATCGCTATCAATTTCTTATTATCGATTAAATCTCACTTGCGAGGAAATCAATGTAAAGTTTTTAATTCGGATTTAAAGGTTAATATCCTCAATACTCGCAACTATACCTATCCCGATCTGAGTGTCACTTGCGATCGGCGAGATAATTCTAGCCCTCAATATATTACCTATCCCTGCTTAATTGTTGAGGTTTTATCGGATAGTACCGAGGCTTACGATCGTGGCAAGAAGTTTGAAAAATATCGCCGCAATCCGAATTTAATTGATTATGTGTTGGTGAGTTCTGATGAGATGGCGATCGATATTTATCACAGAAATGATGCGGGGGATTGGTTGATTCTGAGCTATCGAGCGGGCGATCGCGTTGAGCTTAAAAGTATTGGATTGAGTTTGGCGATCGAGCAATTCTATGAAGAAATTGTTTTCGACCCATTGCCTGATGCGGTTTAGTAAAGCACATAGATAAAGTTCCTTCATAAGAAATCCTCTCTACTCTCTGAGGTAATTATCTACAGCCTAAAACCTATTAGAAGCCAAGAAGATTACAAAGCATTGCTGAAAGAAATAGAGCGTTTGTTTGAAGCTCCTCAAGGAACTCCAGAATTCGATCGATTAGAAATATTAGTCACCTTAGTTGAAGCCTACGAAAACAAACATGAGCCGATCGTGATGCCTGATCCAATCGAAGCAATTCTTTATTATCTAGAAAGTCGAGGTTTAACTCAACAGCATCTAGAAACCGTAATAGGTAGTCACGATCGAGCGATCGAAATTCTCAATCGTAAAGCTCCGCTCACCCTTGAAATAATCCGGCAGTTAAATCAGAAGTTAGGTATTTCAGCACAAGTTCTCATTCAACCTTACGCATTGGCATATTAGCTTGCCTCGATCGTTTAAATTTGATATTAAACTTAACTCTTGAAGCAGAGTAGCAAGTGTTGTTTAGATGCAATTTGAATGGAATCAAGACAAAGCAAACTTAAACTTGAAAAAGCATGGTGTTTCATTCAATGAGGCATCTACCGTTTTCAACGATACCTTATCTGTGACATTCCCTGACCCCGATCATTCCTATGGTGAGGAGCGTTACGTTATCATTGAATTATCCAGTGCTAGTCGCATCCTAATAGTTCCTCACACAGATCGAGGAGATCGCGTTCGGATTATCAGTGCGCGAGAGGCAACCCGAAATGAGCGGAGATTTTATGAAGATGGAGAATAATCAAGAGCTAGAGGACGAGTTACGTCCTGAGTATAATTTTAGTAAGATGAAGGGTGGCGTTAGAGGAAAATATGTCGATCGCTACAGGGCAGGAACGAATGTAGTGTTGCTCGATCCTGATGTTGCTCAGGCATTTCCAACAAGTGACGCGGTTAATGAAGCACTTCGGCTGCTCATGCAAATCGCGCAAAGACAGAAGCCTAACAATGCGTTGGAGCCGACAGAACGATTATAATCGGATGAAAGCGCGATCGATAAAACTCACCCCAAAAACACCTATGAAAAGCACGATCGAAATCGATAGCTCCCTCATCACTAATGCGCTTCAGGCGACTGGACTCACAGCACAACAAGAAGTTGTCGAACTGGCTCTGAACCTGTTGATCCAAATGAAAAACCAACAGAACCTCCGGGCGCTACGGGGTAAACTCGCCTGGGACGGCGACCTCGATTGCATGAGAACGGATGATGACTCCGATCGAGAACAATCCTTTTTTGAGGTAGCCGGAATCTGGGAAGAAAAAAATATCACCCTAGACGACATTCGCAAAGACGCATGGGGTAAGGATACATTCTATGTAGCTTCACAGAAAAATAGTATTACCGAGTGTTTCTTATGAACTACCGAGACCACATCACGATCGAAGCAAATAAACGCGGTGGTAAGCCTTGTGTACGCGGCTTGCGAATTACGGTTTATGAAGTGCTTGAGTACCTGGCTTCCGAGATGACTGAAGCAGAAATTCTCGACGATTTTCCCGATTTGACGCGAGAAGATTTAAAAGCTTGTATAGCTTATGCTGCTGACCGCGAGCGTCGGTTTATGACTGCGACCTTATCCGCATGAAATTACTTTTTGATGAAAACTTGTCGCCCAAGTTGCCGAATCGTTTGAGCGATGTTTTCCCAAATTCGCTTCACGTCCTTTGATGTGGGAATGAAAGCAACGATCGACCCAATAGTTTGGGATTATGCATTCATACAATAATTTGATGATTGTCTCGAAAGATGCGGATATGCACGACCTGAGCTTAGTATTTGGGAATCCACCGAAAGTTATTTGGCTTCGCCTTGGAAACTGTTCGACATTGCAAATTGAAAATTTGCTGCGTCGGGAGTTCAACGCGATCGAGTTATTTTATGAAGACGAGAATTTATCGCTGCTTGCTTTATCATAATGTAATCTAAAATATAATAAAAATAGCTTTTTTCGGTACGACGGGTCATATGTTTGAGCCGAAGTGTGCGGCGAACTTGCTGTAGGAAAGGAGATTCTGATGGGGAGTAAGAAGGAGTTGAAATACATCCTCAATCTGCGGTATTATACGGCTATACTCAGTATTGTACCGCAAGTGCGATATAATTATTATAAGTTAGACCTTAATCCTGTTCTTTTCCTATACAATGATCAAACCTTTAACAAGAATTGCTACATCAAAGGACATCGAAGCAGTTGCCATGCTTTTCGATGCATATCGCCAATTTTACGATCGAGACGCTGATCCTCAATTAGCCACAAAATTTATTCATGACCGAATTGAAAAGAATGAGTCAGTTATTCTTGTCGCAGAAAATGAGGCTTTTGAATTATTAGGTTTTTGCCAGTTGTATTCAACATTTTGCTCTGTCATTGCTGCGCCAATCTGTATCTTGTACGACCTGTTTGTTCAGCCTAAAGCTCGAAAGTCTGGGGTCGGTGAAGCATTGCTTCGCACGGCCCAAAGATATGCCACCCAGAATGGTTTTGCTCGGATGGATCTGACAACTGCAAAAACCAATTTTCCAGCCCAGTCGCTTTACGAGTCTCTGGGTTGGGAACGAGATGAGATTTTTTATACCTATAGCAAGCAACTTCATGGCTAACCACTTGCTCAAGAGGAACGCTCCGCCAGCGGTTTCCAGTTTTTTGTCCAGTCCATTTTTAATTTTATTGCTTATTTAAGTGGTGTGTTTTTTGGTATGCGGTTGTACAGTTTTGTTGCTGGGGTGGTGGGGCCATCGCCCTCATCAAGTTATTCAAAAGACATCACACTGGCAGTAAAATAGCAACAATAGTTTAGGTCGCTGTACCGCACTGGTCTAACTATTCATTGGAGCGGAACGGAGGCTTACACGATCAGTTTTGCTTCAAAATGCAAGTCCGTCCGCTCAATTCAAGTCCGTTATCTCGCAAACGCTGTTTGACTTTGGAGATGATTCGGAAGCTCGATCGAGAATTAATAATTCCGCCTAAGATTCTCATTTCCACCCGATGAGTCGGTACAAACCCCACTTAACAACAATAGAACGCCATTCCAACAACAGTAAAGTAAACTGAGAGCAGCCCCATTCGCCCCAGTTGACCTATGCCGCGCCACTTCAATACCGCAGGCCCGTGCCAAGAAGACATTCATTACGCACTGTCCCCCACGGTGCGCTTACCCGGTTTAGAACGATTAATCGCTCAACGCAGCTATTTCGTCATCCATGCACCCCGACAAGTAGGAAAAACCACGGCCATGCTGGCTTTAGCCAAGCAACTCACCGATAGCGGACAGTACACTGCGATCGTGGTTTCAGTAGAGTTAGGTTCGCCCTTTAATGACAATCCACAACAAGCCCAAGCGGCAATCTTAAGTTCTTGGCGAAGTGAGGCGCGAGTCTATTTGCCACCGGAACTCCAGCCACCACCAAAACAAGAAATGGAGGTGGGACAAGGAATTGAAGAAACCTTGCGGCAGTGGGCACAAACTTCACCTCGCCCTTTAGCAATCTTCATCGATGAAATTGATTCGCTCCAAAATGAAGTATTGCTATCGGTTTTGCGTCAATTACGCAATGGTTATCCCTCTCGTCCTCGTGCGTTTCCGCAATCGGTGGGCTTAATCGGTTTGCGGGATGTTCGCGATTACAAAGTGGCTGCGGGTGGTAGCGATCGCCTAAATACATCCAGTCCGTTTAATATTAAAGTGCGATCGATTACGCTGAGAGATTTTAATGCCTCAGAAGTCGCAGAACTCTACGCGCAACATACCCAAGATACCGGACAAGTTTTTACACCTGAAGCCGTAGCCTTAGCTTTTGAACTGACTCAAGGACAACCTTGGTTGGTGAATGCTTTAGCTAAGGAAATTGTAGAAGAATTAGTGACCGATGAATCTATAGAAATTACCACAGAACATATTTTAGAAGCTAAAGAGATTTTAATCAAACGGCAAGATACGCATTTGGATAGTTTAGCTGAACGACTTAGAGAAAATCGAGTCAAAGCCATTATCGAGCCGATGTTGGCGGGTTTGGAACTGGGCAATATCCCCAATGATGATATTCAGTTTTTAATCGATTTGGGTTTGTGCAAGATGGATGTTCAGGGTGGATTGACGATCGCTAATCCAATTTATCGGGAAGTTTTGCCGCGCGTGCTCACCGTAACGCCAATGGCTTCTTTACCACAAATTGCACCGAGTTGGTTGACTGAGGTCGGCAAATTAGACACGCAAGCGTTACTCAAAACTTTTCTGGAATTTTGGCTGCAACATGGCGAACCGTTACTCAAAAGTGCGTCTTATCCCGAAATTGCACCGCATTTAGTGTTGATGGCGTTTCTGCATCGGGTGATTAATGGTGGGGGAACATTGGAGCGGGAATATGCGATCGGGCGCGATCGCATGGATTTGTGTTTGCGTTATGGTGAGGTCACATTAGGCATTGAACTGAAAGTTTGGCGGACTCGGAAAGTCGATCCCTTGAGTAAAGGGTTGGAACAGTTGGATGGGTATTTGGCTCGATTGGGACAAGATTCGGGTTGGTTGATGATATTCGATCGGCGCGAGAATGCGCTTGAATTAGAAGAACGACTGAAAACTGAAATTCAGACTAGCCCGATGGGTCGGTTAATTACAGTGATTCGTGCGTGAAGAAGTTATAATGAGTGTCTCGATTTTGCCGATCGTCCAGGGTGTGCGATCGACTTATCATTCTTACTTGTGGAGAAATGTATGACCCAGCGACCAATAGTTCTTATAACTGGTGCAAGTCGGACTATTGGCATCGGATCATCAATTGCCGAAGAATTAGCAAAATCAGGCTGGGATGTCGCTCTGACCTATTGGCAGCCATACGATGCGTCAATGCCTTGGGGCAGCGATCCGAAAGAGGTTCAGTCACTTTGCCACAAACTTGAGCAATTCGGTGTGCGATCGACAGCGATCGAGGTTGATTTATCCTTGACTGATTCTGCTTCGCGCATATTCGATATTGTTGAACACGACCTGGGAGACGTTACGGCAATGGTTATTGCTCATTGCCATTCAGTTGATAGTGATATTCTATCCACATCAGTTGAGAGCTTTGACTTACACTTTGCGGTCAATGCCCGTGCTACTTGGCTATTGATAAAAGAGTTTGGTCAGAGATTCCGAGGGGAAACTGGATCTGGTCGTATTGTTGCGATCACCAGCGACCATACGGCAGGCAATCTCCCCTATGGTGCCAGCAAGGGTGCTATGGATCGGATCGTACTTGCTTCGGCGCAGGAATTTAGGTCGCTGGGCATCACTGCGAACGTGATAAATCCAGGTGCGACTGATACTGGCTGGATGTCTGAAGCACTCAAAACTGATGTGCAATCCATAACTCTATTGGATCGTGTAGGTATGCCACAGGACTGCGCTAATCTAGTCAGATTTCTCTGTTCCAAAGAAGGGGGATGGATCAACAGGCAACTGCTTTACAGTAATGGTGGTCTTCAGTAACCTTGAGAACGTGAGGTTTCTTAGGCTGGTGCTTAAGGCAATGCCCAAGCTAAAAGGAGGTCGTTATCTCGCAAATGCTGTATGACTTTGGAGATGATTCGGAACCTCGATCGCGAGTTTGACAAATCAGAAAATTGGTAAAATAAATAGATATACTTCGATCTAATTGGGTAAATAGAAATTGGCTGATGACATCTTGGAGCAGGTACGAGAAGCGGCAAGTAAGCGCTTATTGTTTCTACCTCATACGATCCGGCAAATGTCCCGCCCAGATCGAATGATTGCAACTACTGAGGTTGAAGCGGTGGTTAGGACAGGCGAAGCGATCGAAGATTACCCAGAGGATGCAAGAGGTCATAGTTGTCTCATGTTAGGGCTTGGGCGAGATGATCGAGCAATTCATGTGGTGTGTGCCCCGAAAGACGAATATTTAGCTATCATTACGGCATATCTGCCCGATCCCAGCCAATGGACACCGGATTTTAGAGGGAGACTGTAAGAATGGAATGCTTGTGCTGTAGAGCTAAAATGCGACGCGGAACCGCCCCATTCACGATCGATCGAAATGGTTATCGTGTGTCATGGGACAACATTCCAGCGTGGGTTTGCGATCAATGTGGCGAGGTTTTATTTGAAGCCCGCGAAGTTGATTTGATCCAGGAAGCATTAGTCGGTTTAGATCGAGAGACTGCGACGTTAGTTGGTCAGTTATCGTAGTAAGCTGTTACGCATTTAAACCACTAACGAGGCTTGTATGGTGCGTCAGCTAGATAGCCCCAAAGACCAAGGAAAACGCTGCCGGCTGACGCACCCTACAATACCATTTTAAATGCGTAACAGCTTAGCTATATAACAATCGCGCTGCACTGGAACGTTCTAATATGGTGGGTTAATGGCAAAGGTTATTTACGTCCGGTGAGCGCGAACGTTATCTCGTAAACATTGCCTGACTTTGGAGATGATTCGGAAGGTCGATTTGGTAGAATAAACAAATGCTAGCGATCGCTCCCATGCGACAAGCCAGCATCTCCAACTTTTTAGGAAACGCAAATGGCAACTAACACTTCTTTAGAGGAACGGCTTGCAGCAGTGGAAGCAGCGATCGCCCAGTTGCAGAAGCAAATTGTGGCATCTGGACCGACGAATTGGTTGCAACAAATTATAGGGTCTTTCAAAGATGAACCTGCCTTTGAGGAGCTACTTGCCTATGGACGAGCGATTCGCGAAGGGGATGAGTCTCTCCTCGAAGCTCAAGATGAGCTATGAAATATTTACTGGATACAGATCATCTGAGTATTCTTCAACGTCAAGCAGGGATAGATTTTAGCAACCTTTCGACGCGCATGGCGACGTACCCGCTATCAGATTTTGCCGTATCGACTGTAACGTTTCACGAACAGATGCTTGGCTGTCACGCTTATATTAATCGTGCTCGTAACCCGGATGACGTAGTGAAAGGGTATACAATGATGGCGCGGCTCGTTAGTGACTTCAAAGTGTTGCCCCTTGTCTCATTCGATGCAGGTGCCGCTACAACATTCGATCGATTGCAGTCACAACGGATTCAACTGGCAAAAATGGATGCTCGGATCGCGGCAATTGCAATGTTCCGTGGGTTGATTTTGTTAACCCGTAATCATAGAGATTTTGGTAAAGTAACAGGGTTATCGATCGAAGATTGGACAGTTTAAAGCGTCAGTAGAAATAGTCGTCAATCCCGTTGCCTCTCGAATATTCATGCCTTCATACAAACGTTCATCATGTTGCAACCGATTCATCTGGTTTGTATCGATCGTCGTACTCGAAATGTATACGTTCTAGCTGGATATGGTGAAGACCTTGAGTTTGAAATTGTACCGAATGGGGAGGTATTCTGATGAGCCAAGTGAATTTTGAGGCTATGAGCGATGCCGAATTGAGACGGTACTTTCTGGAAAATCGCCAAGATCGAGCTGCTTGTCAGGCATATTTAGACAGGTTCAGTCAGCGTCCGAAATCAATAATTGCAAGCCCAAGCGATCCCGATTTTGACGCAAAAATTCAGGCCGCAATTCGGCAGAAATTAGAAGCATCGCGTAGTAGCCAGCCAGCTAACAGCACAGTGGAACGGACGGAATAGAGTCACCTTGGAGATGATTCGGAAGCTCGATCGAGAGTTTGACAAATCAGAAAATTGGTAGAATCAATAGATACGCTGCGATCGCACACCATGCAACAAGCTAGTAGATCCAATCTTTTCACCAAACCTCAAACGAGGAGATTTTCAAATGCCATTGACTGAACTTATGTCACAAGTCCAGGAACTTTCAAAAATTGACAAGCTGCGGCTGATGCAGTTTCTGGCAACAGAACTGGTCAAAGAAGAAGATGCAACAAACTTTTTTGTTGCCGATCGAGAGTATCCGGTCTGGTCGCCTTACAATTGCTCTGAGGCTGCCAATGTTTTAATGAATCTTCTGGCAACAAAACAACAAGAACAGAATGATTGACGCTGAGAGATTTCCCTACAAAATCATTGACAGCAGTCTTGGCATGGTCGATCGAATGCCGTATCTGCCATTGAAACTCAGCCTGAACGATCGATCCTTGAACGTTGAGGGCTTATTAGATACAGGCGCAAGCGTTAATGTTTTGCCCTACGAGTTAGGACTACAACTGGGCTTAGTCTGGGAAAATGAGACACTCTCAGTCGTATTGGCTGGGAATTTGGCTCGATTTGAAGCCCGCGCAGTCGTTGTCAAAGGTCGAGTTAGCTCATTCCCAACGCTTAACCTGGCATTTGCCTGGACACAAGCAACCAATGTACCTTTGATTTTGGGGCAAGCTAATTTCTTCTTCGAGTTTGAGGTCTGTTTCTTCCGGGCGCGTTCAGAATTTGAAATCCGTCCCAAGCACAGTGAATAGAAATGAAGGCACTCCCACTATATCGTTATCTCCCAAACGCTTCCTGACCTTGGAGATGATTCGGAAGCTCGATCGCGAGTTTGACAAATCAGAAAATTGGTAGAATAAATAGAGACGCTTCGATCGCACAATGCAGGAGAACGATCGCCTGATTCGTGGATTTTATGAGGAGTTGGTGATTGAAGTGTCGTTTGAGGGAATGGGGGAGTATTTTCAAAGATGGAAACTCAACTATACGAGAAATTCATTCAAAAGGTAATTATTTTAGGTCAACAAAAGGAATTTTCATTAACCTCTTCGATCGACAACTATTTAATCATGAATTATCGGCTGAAATTAGAACGAATCGATAAACTAAAAGCTTGGCTAGATGGGTTTAAACCGTTCGATTCCACCCTCGTCGCCGAACTCAAAAAGCTCTATGATGTTCGCTTTACTTATAATTCAAATGCTATTGAGGGTAATACTTTAACCCAAAGTGAAACGGAATTAGTTTTAACGAAGGGCATTACTGTGGGGGGCAAAACCCTTGACGAACATTTAGAAGTTATTGGACATAAGGAGGCGATCGATTATATTGAAAATTTAGCCCAAAGGGCTACGGAGATTAATGAATGGGAAATTAAGCAAATTCACAATCTGATTCTTCGCAAAATTAACCCTGATGAAGCGGGTAGTTATCGCACTCTGGATGTAATGGCGGCAGGAACGAATTATCGTTATCCTGCCCATTATTTACTATCTCAATTAATGAGAGATTTTGCGATATGGCTGAATTCAGAATCTGCCTTAAATCTGCATCCAGTCGAATATGCGACTATGGCTCATTATCGTTTTGTTTCTATCCATCCTTTTCGCGATGGGAATGGTCGAAGCGCTAGATTATTAATGAATTTACTCTTAATCCGTGCAGGCTATCCGATTGTGGTGATTGACAACCAAATCCGCAATGATTATATTAATGCTTTAGCCTACGGGCAACAAAACCAAGATGATTTAAGCCAGCTTTTTGCATTGATTTTTGATGCTACGATTAGTTCGCTTGTGGAAGTTTTAAGATTATTGGTGACTGCAAGTAGCAGCAGGGGAAAGGGACAGGCTTTTTATCAGGAGATTACTGATTTTCTCGATCGCAGCGGTGGTTTAGGGAATGGGGAATAGGTAATGGGTGGGATGTTAAACAAAAATGTTGCTGCGTACCAACACTATCTCGCAAACGCTGCCTGAGTTTGGAAATGGTTCGGAATCTCGATCGAGAATTAAGGATTCCGTAGGAGATTCCGATCGAGCCTTATGGTGCATAAAAGCTTAGAAACCTGAACGCGAAGAAAAAGCCGCCCTAAAAGGACGGGACTTTAATCCTCCGCTACACTCCGCTAATTACCAACAACTATTAAGGCAATTCAACCGAACTGGGTTTAGCAATGTGAGGCAAGCCCCAACCTAATTTTTCCCGCAAAATGTGGAAATATTCAAAAGGCTGCACCCTCACGAAGCGGGCTTTGTAGGGCGATCGCTCTATTTGTACCCAATCTTCCGGCAGAACGTAACATCCGCCGTTCCCGTCTACCACCATTACCAGGCGGTTCGGACTCGCAGGCAAAATCTTCACCGGCTCGGTGTTGCTAAACACCAAGGCGCGCGAAGCCATTGAATGCGGGCAAAGAGGGACTAACTGCAACACTGGCACTCCCGGAATAATTACAGGGCCGCCGGCAGAAAGGGCGTAAGCCGTCGATCCTGTCGGAGTTGAGATAATTACCCCATCTGCGGCAATGTCCACAGATGCGTGCTGCCCGATCGCCACTTCAAAATGACACATACAAGTCAGCGGTTCGCGGTGCAGCACCATTTCATTGAGACAAAGCGCTTCCCAGAGACAGTCGTTTTCTCGAAACAGCCGCACCGCCAGCATTGACCTTTCTTCGATTTCGTATTCTCCGGCGATCGCCTTTTCCAAAGCTTGCGGCAGCAAGTTCAGGTAAGTTTCTGTTAAAAAGCCCATGTGACCGGTATTGACAGTCAGCAGCGGCACTCCGATCGGAGCAACTTGGCGAAATGCCGACAGCACCGTACCGTCGCCGCCCAAAACCACTGCAAACTCCATGTCGCTGTCAAAACCGGGGGGGACGAGTTGGTCGATCGGGGTATGGCACATCGGGCGATCGGGGCTAGAATAGCCGAGAATTCCTCCTGAACCAGAAACCGAGCAGACCTCCCAGCCGCGGGCTGTCAGCTTGTCTTGCAACTCTGCGGCAATGCGACAAGCCACAGGTTTAACATCGTTGTATATAATTCCAGCTTTCGGCACTTTAAAAAGTAAAGGGCATTTTTTGTTTACTCCGTTTTTTAGTCTTAAGCTGCTCGTACTCTATTTCCTTGAGCTTCTTCATAATCAGATTAAAGTATTCTTCGAGATAAGACTCCAAAGTAGTAGTTTCTTTGGGGTCGATTCCGAAGACGCTGTAAACCTCATCCATCGGAGCTTTCAAGGGTTTTCCGGCTGCTAAAACTTCTGAAAAAGCCAATCTGTCAGCTACGTTCCAACTCCACTGAAAGAACTTAGCAAATTGACGAGTAGCCTGCAACAAGGCATCAGGGGTGCGCGTAATTTTGGCTGTCTTCCCGGATAGCCGCTCGCACAAACGCACTATTTCCTCAGCATCCCAAGCGCGATTTCCCACCACCGGAAAGGTTTTCTTGACGGTTTCGGGAACAGAAAGAGCTCGGACGGCAAATTTAGCAACGTCCTGAGTGTTCATGTAAGCAAGGGCTGACGGCTTGTTGGGGAGCCAGACTCCCTGACCGTCCAAAATCGGCATTGCGTACAGGCTTAGCAGTCCTTGCAAAAATCCGCAAGGTCTCAAGATTGTGTAATCTAAACCTGATTCTGCTAAAAACAGCTCGGTACAGCGCTTAATTTCCAACAAGGGGACTTGGGTATATTTCTCGGCGTCGAGAAATGAGAAGAAGATGTAACGCTTGACACCTGCTGCTGCTGCTGCTTGAATCAGCGATACTTTTCCGTCCCAGTCTACTCTTTTGATGCTGACAGAATCGGCTGCACTGGCTGTTGCTGCATCAATGATAGCAGTGACGCCTTCTAGTGCCGGAATCAAGCTGTCTGGCTGACAAAGGTTCCCCGGTACAAGTTCAGCGCCCCATTCTTTCAAAAAGGCAGCTTTTCGGTAACTTCTGACTAAGCAGCGCACCTGGTAGCCCTCGTCTAGGGCGCGGCGGGCTATTTGGCGGCCGAGAGTGCCGGTGGCACCTACAATCAATAAAGTCATCTAGGGATTTATTTATGAATCTTAAACTTTCTATACAATAGTATCAGGTGTTTCTCAGTTTTTTATAAAAACTTAACAAAAACCTGAAATCGTCTCATTAAGCGATCGCCCCGCCAACAGGCATCAGGTCGAAGGCCCGAGGTGTCCGGCGCCCGCCAGACAAAAGTCAAGAAAAAATTTCGGAACACTCTACGTATTCAACATCTGCTGGTAAAAATTTTGCTTTGGGGCTTGATACTTTTTCTGTCTTAGCCAACTTGTGTTTAACAAAGCAGACGGGAATTCCCCCACTATACCCTACTCGGTTAGTGGGGGATCAAAGGCCTGTGAGTCGTACCCGACGAACAAATACATTACAAACATTTCGAGAATTGGTATAATAGGTTTGGAGGTTGATAACCTTGTGGAGCGTCTAAAAGGCCGTTGCAATTGAGCAAGCGTCAGCACTAGCGCACTATCCACTAAATGAAATCCGCCACTGGACAAATCAAACGCCAAGTAAGTTTCCGAATAAAACATTTCTGCCTTCGGAAGGAGGGCTGCTGCCTGGACATCGTGCAAGCGGTGTGAGAGTCAGGGCAAGACGGCTTGTCAAACCTCGCTTACGCAGCGTAAGACCGAAACATAAGCACCGCTTGTGTCGAGGCGGCGGCGGTTGAAACAGGAAGCCTCCGTCATAGCGGTAATCCGCTTGACGGTGGGTACTTCACATCACTCAGTTGATGCGGCACCAAATTTGCAGAAACTGGGTTTTTCCGATCTAGCCCGTGCTGCGCCAGATTTTTTGTGAGACCAACCCGGTTTCTGCGTCCGGAATGATAACTTACTCTTCGCCGCCTTGGAGTTTCAGCAGCAGGAAGCCTCCACCGATACCGACGAAAATTAGGGAAAAAGACAAAAATGCAGCAGTGATAAATTCAGGATTCATTTGTTTTAGAGTTCCTTGACGATTGCAAATTAAATAAACATAATTTGACATTACCCGCTATCTCATCAACGGGGATTCTTAATTGAGCGCGACTTACATTAAAATTAGCTGTCTCTTGCGAGCAATTTATCAACTATTTAACCGTACCCAAGTACCAATCAAACAGTCTAGTTCAGACAATCTGTGCAGGTTCATCTCAATCAAGCTTACTAGGATACAAGCCTAGAGTTTGGGCGTGTCCCGCCCTACTTTTGGCTCGAAAATTTTAGTTGTGCTGGTTTCTGGGTCAGGCGCAAGCTCGACCTAACACAGTTGATACTGGCTGGGTATCCCATTTGAGATTACTACTTCTTGACCAATCGTTCCACTTGTCGATCGCGCTTTAACGTATCAACAGTGTTACAGGTTATGCCATGTTAGGTATTTTACTGTATCAAGTTACCTTCGATCAACGATCGCCATCGCAAAACTTCACAGCCTGTGTTAATCTGGCTGCTTTGACGTTCGCCAGTCACCGATACGCGGGGTTTTCGGCATTTTTAGGCGATTTAGGAGAAATTTGTCGGCGAAATGCTAAAATTTTAGTGCCCAAATTCCTGTATTTTGTGGGAGAGAACTGCCTTGAGTCTCGATCGGGAATCAAAACTAGCTGTCACTCTGGGAGATCCGGCGGGAATAGGCCCGGAAGTGATTCTCAAGGCTTTGGCCGATCCCGCTGCTGCTTTGATGGTGACGGTTTTCGGCTCCTCGACGATTTTGCAGCAAACTTACGACAAATTGCGATCGACATCGACGGCGGCTGCGGCGGCAAATCCGGCAACATTAAATATTGTTGATATCGAACCAGACAGCAAGTGGGGAGCAATTGTCCCGGGTATCGGGAGTGCTGCTAGCGGGGCGGCTAGCTTTGAGTATATGGAAAAGGCGATCGCCCGTACCCTTGCGGGTGAATTCTCGGCGATCGTCACCGGCCCAATTTCCAAGACTTGTTGGCAGGCGGCCGGTTACAACTATCCCGGACAAACAGAACTTCTGGCAGAAAGAGCGAAATCTGAGCGTTTCGGAATGCTGTTTGCCGCCACATCTCCACACAGCGGCTGGACGCTGGTAACTTTACTCGCCACCACACATATTTCCCTGCGCCAAGTACCGGATGCTTTGAATCCAGAATTGCTGAGCGAAAAACTCGAATTGCTGGTAGAGTGTTTGCGGGAAGATTTTGGACTGGAAAGACCGAAAATTGCGATTTCTGGCTTAAATCCTCACAGCGGTGAAAATGGCAAACTGGGAAAGGAAGAGCTTTCCTGGATGATACCTTGGTTGGAAACGCAGCGCGATCGTTTTCCTCAAGTGCAGTTAGACGGGCCAATACCCCCAGATACCATGTGGGTAAAACCAGCTAAAGTTTGGTACGGTTTAGCCAAACAAGCTCACGACGGTTACTTGGCAATGTATCACGACCAAGGCTTGATTCCTGTAAAATTGATGGCTTTCGATCGAGCAGTCAACACTACAATTGGCTTGCCTTTTGTACGCACATCTCCGGATCACGGCACAGCTTTTGATATTGTAGGTCAAGGAATTGCCGATGCCTCCAGCATGAAAGCAGCATTGCAGTTGGCGGCCCAGTTGGCTAGTCGCAGAGCAGCAGTTAAAATAGGGCCATAGCTTTAGTACGCCTGATGCTGCGCAAAATTTCTGTTATTTCTATCGATATTCGCACACGCGCAAAGGGACAAGCAAGCTGGTCATTTTAGTCGATCGGTTAAAATCAGATTTTGGTAACACACTATGACAGCATCTAATGATAATCCAAGCCAAATATATCAATCACAAAAACAGGTTTCCGATCCAAATATGCCAATTCCTAAAGCTGGAGATCAACTTCAGGAATTGCTAGTCATACTGACAGAATTACAGTTATTGAAAAAATCAAAAAAGGGATCGGTTGAGCTAAAATTACCGCTATCAGAAAAGTCTACCGAGCGAGTTGAAGACGAAGAAAATCAGCGCAACCAATTGTCTTTTCGGATAGAATCACCTGCGATTGTACCGGAAATATTGAACAACAATGAAGAGATACCATCTCAAACACGAGAAAGCAACGTTCAGGAACCTAGTTTATCTACAACAGCGAATGCTGCAAATAATTATCGACCCTCCGAGGAACAGTTAGAACAAGCAGTCGAGGAATTTAAGCGGTTGCAGCAACTGCTGTTTGAAAGAGATTTGCCCGAATTTTACAGTAATATTTTTAGCGTGGAAAAAAGGTTAGAAGACTTTGAAAATCTGATGTCTGAACCAAAAGAGTTGATGAATTTACTTAAACCGTTAATTCCGGAATTGGTGAAGGAAGAATTAGAACGGTTGAAGTCGGAATTAAATAAGGCGATCGAACTAGCAAGCAACAATCAAATTAATCGCCTAGAATTGCAGGGAAAATTAGCGGAGTTGGAAAATCAAATTGCTGAGTTCCACCAGCAACTGCCGCAGCCAGAACAGTTAATGAAGCGGCTGATGCCAGTGGTAGGCGAGCTGCTCAACCGCAGGCTAGAGGAGTCGAAGTCAGAAATAGCTTCGGCGATCGCACCGACAGTCAATCAAGTAATTCACAATCAAAACGGACTGGAAGCAAAAGTAGTAAAAATTGAAGATAAAGTTGCAAATATTCAGCACCGCTATCAACAGCAGCCTGAAGATTTAATCAAGCAGCTAGTGCCGATAGTTAGCGACTTGCTCAGCCGCAAAATTAGTGAATTAAAATTAGAGGTTGTAGAAGCTGTCGCACCGTCAGTACAAGTCAGAATAGCTTGGGTAGAAATAGAAGAAAAAGTATTGAGCATCATCGAGCGCCGACTGGCGGTGCAACAGTCGCCAATCCAGACGCCAGAAGAGATTAGGGGAATGGTAATCCCAGCAATCACTGATTTGCTGAGCCGGAAAATTGATGAATCAAGATTAGAGGTAGCAGCGGCGATCGAACCTTTGATTCAATCAGCAATTCTGCAAAGAGAAGTTCAAGGAAAATTCAGCGACGTAGAAAGCAGGCTAAATAATCTTCAGCGACAGCAAAAATCTCAACCCGAAGAAATTCTGGCAAGGTTGATGCCGTTAATGATTGAGTCGCTGAATCGGAAAGTTGACGAGACAAAGTTAGAGGTGAAAGAGGCGATCGCCCCGTTGGTCAACACCGCTCTTCAAAACAGCGGTATTGCAGCACAACTATTAAATAATGAAAATAAAATTGTCGAACTTCAGCAACAATTTTTAGCCGAAATCGAAGGATTGATGGCAAGAATCATGCCCGCGATTGTAGAGATGCTGTCCCGAAACATCCAGGAAGCTAAGCTAGAGATAGAATCTGCGATCGCCCCCGCTGTAGATGCCATTATTCAGGATAAAAGGATCGAGATCAGACTCGGGAATATCGAACAAAAGATTGTGGCGATCGAACACCGAATTTATGAATCGACAGACTTGTTTACCGATTTACTTAAACCTTTGATTGACGAGCTGATGGTTAGCCATCACGCTCAACTAGAAAAATCAGTAATCGAATCTATTTTACCATTGTTAGATGAAATGGTAGGTTATAATTACAAACTAAACGGTAAAGTAGAGGAACTGGAACGCAAAATAACCAATACAGAATGGGGAACCAATCGGGAACAATTAGCATCCGCAATCAAACAGATTTTTCCCGAAATGATGATGCAAACAATAAATGAGTCGAAAGCATCATTTAGCGAAACAATAGCGCCGATTATTGATGAAGTAATTAATACCCGAACCCGAGAAAACAGGCAATCGATGGGAATAGCGATCGCCCCGGCTATTCCTACAGGAATCAGCCACAGCATAAGTGAATCGCCCGATGAAATTGCGATGGCGCTTGCACCGGAAATGGCCTCGGCTATCAAACAACAAATTGTGCTCAAGCAAGAAGCGATGTCAGATGCGCTCTATCCTATCATCGGTAGCACAATTTTAAAATACATGGCTGAGACGATGCGCGAGATCAATGAAAAACTCGAATCATCTTTAAGTCCTGAGGGAATTACTCGCAAAATAAAAGCCAAAGTCCAGGGAATTTCTGAAGCAGAATTGCTGATGAAAGAAACAACACCGCTGCTGGTTAAAGCTGTCTTTTTAATTCAAACAGCATCCGGCTTAATAATTGCAGAAGTGCAGCAGTCTGAACGCGAACAGCTAGAATCAGATATGGTAGCGGGGATGCTGACTGCTATTCGATCTTTTGTCAACGATTGTATAGTTCAGTCGGGAAATATTGCCGAAATAGATGCTATAGAATATGGCACATCTACGATTGTATTGGAAGTAGCGGGTTCGTGTTACCTAGCAGTAGTGATGCAAGGAGAAACGCGCCAGTGGTTTAAGTACAAAATGCGAGCCATCTTCAAAAATATTATTGAAGAATACGGCAATCAAATTCAGTCATTTAACGGCGATCCCACCAGTGTGCCGGCAGAAGTAAACTCAAATTTGCAAAAATTAATAGTCGAGACAGACGTTAAAGTAAAATCTGCTAAATTACCAATTTTACCAATTATCGGTTTAGCAGCCCTAGGTTTAATTGGCGTACCTTGGGGCATTCATCAGTATCGGAGCGACATTGCAGCAAGGTTAGAAGCAGATACAAATTTAGCTTTACAATCTGCTCCGGAGTTATCGGTTTATCGCCTCGCAGCAGATGTTAAAGATCGAGTGCTGGAGCTTTCAGGACGCGTTCCGAATCAAAAACTGCGGTCTAAAGCTGGAAAAATCGCTCAGGATACAGCTCCCAAATTAAGAATTGACAATAAAATTGTAGCAGTTGAAGTACCTCCAGATCCGGTTTTAGCTGAAGCCGATGTCAAGCGCACGGCGGCTCTTTTGAATAAGCTAGAAAACATTGATGTCTCGGCTCGCTATGCAGAGGGAAAAGTCACCGTTGCAGGTAGCGTTAGTCAAGCGGCAGATGCTCTAAAAATAACTCAAGCATTTGAGAAAATCCCGGGGGTAAAGTCTGTAACAAATACAGTGACAGTAGAAACTGAACCACCGTTAAAGTCAATGGCAATTAAGCTTTATTTCAGTACGGGTTCAGCTATTTTGCCGCCTAAAGACCTAGCAGAAAAGGTGAGCAAAATCAAGGAATATATGGAAAAAAATAGCACGAAGAATTTGAGGATAATTGGCTACAGCGATTTTAAAAGTAGTCCTGCGGAAAATCAAAAATTGGCGCTAGAAAGGGCGACAAATGTGAAAGCTGCTTTGGTTAAACAAGGGATAAACGGCAGTAGAATACAAGTTGCTTCAACTAAGGGCCGTCCTGAAGGTGTAGAGGTAAATCAATCGCTGTCGCTCAGCAGATTGGTTATATTTGAGGTGGTAAATTAAATTGGGAATGGGGAATGGGGAATTGGGCATCGGCCAAAGAGGGCAAAGAGGGCAAAGAGGCTAAAGAGGAAATTGGGAATTGCTAGCAAATAACAAATAACCAATAACTAACAACCAATAACTAATAACTAATTACTAATGACTCTTAAATTAATCGAACTCGGCCGGAGGTAAATGCTTGTATTCGATCGCCCGCCAAGCATACTAACAAGCGGCCGCATCCGTCAATCCCGGCTGCTTCTCCGCAGATAGTTTCCGACGCAAGCTCGATCGCCACATTACAACCAATCAGTGCATCGCGGCGGCGCAATTGGGGCAAAAGCGGGGCTAAACCGGACTTGGAGGCGGGCCTGTCGGCGGTGGAAAACATATCGGCTAGTTCGAGTAAATAGTGGCGCAGCCTCGCAAGCAAACAGAGTTCATCGGGCACATTACTGGCAATAGAATGCAAGCTTACCGCATTGCCGATCGTCCTTGCATCCAGTCCCGCAGCCGCGAAATCTACGCAGCGGTTGAGTCCAATTCCCACAACGGCGCGAGTGCCGAAAGTCTTGCCAGAAGAGGCTTCACAGAGAATTCCGGCTAATTTTTGGCGATCGATCCAGACATCGTTTGGCCATTTCAGGCGCAGCATATCGCGACATTCGGGTACCAAATCCTCCATCGCGAAAATCACGGCCAAACCGACGGCTAAACTAAGTCCCGGTAACAAATTGGGATTGAGGTTGTCGAGTACAAAACTCGCAGTCAAAACACCGCTTGGGGAGTGCCAGGTGCGATCGTGTTGGCCGCGCCCGCTGGTTTGCTGCTTAGTAAATATTACATCTCCGTGGTGCAGTTGGTCTGCACGGGCATGAGCCCAGGTATTGGTACTCGCACAGGTATCTAAGGTGTGTAACCAGTGACGGGGATTTGGGTACGGTTGTGGGGATGCGGGCACGGAAATTAAGGGTAATTCAGACAAGGTTTGATTTGAATCGTGCAGAAGTCGGGGAACATTCGGATTATATATCTAGGGCTTGGGCGCGATCGACAATTATTTACGATGGTGCAATTTCACTCTTCGGGCGATCGTACTTCTTTCCTACTTTGTTTTTATTACATCTGTAAGAATCTTATAATAAAATAAACAACATTTAGCTGGCATTTTGAAAAATCTTAAAATTATTGTGGGGCGATGCTCCTAGCCCGCCCCAAATATGCAGGTTAAATGTGGAACAGCTTAATTAAAATCTTGTTCCAGTTTTTATTATATTTTCAACTTTTCAATCTTAACTGTGGAAATATTAAAAGTAAAGACAGACCAGGTGAGTTTGCGGTAGACCCCGATTTAAATAGTTCCTTT